>NZ_CP112932.1:600000-900000 GCF_034366785.1 Candidatus Trichorickettsia mobilis | reverse complement strand
TCCACACAACTTGCGCTAAATATTCGAGATTAACCTGATGGCAAATACCGGTACCGGGAGGTACTACTCTAAAATTATTAAATGTTTGTTGTCCCCATTTCAGAAATTCATAACGTTCCAAATTACGTTGCATCTCTAGTTCAACATTTTTCTTAAAAGCTTCCGCAGATCCTGAATAATCCACTTGTACCGAGTGATCAATTACTAGATCTACTGGTATTAATGGATTAATTGTTAGTGGATCTTTTTGTAGTTTCTTGACAGCATCACGCATCGCAGCAAGGTCTACTACTGCTGGAACGCCAGTAAAATCCTGCATTAATACCCTAGCTGGCATAAATGCTACCTCTGCATCTGATTTTTTTTGTTTCAACCATTCCTTAAACGCCAGTAATGATTGTGGGTCTTGATTGGTTCGTATTACATTCTCAAGCAAAACTCGTAATGAGTAAGGTAATTTATTGACTTCAAGACCTATGTCGCTTGCTGCCTTTTTTATGTCACACATGACATATGTATGACCATCTATGTCTATTTTGATGGCGTATTTTGGGTTATAAGGACTAGACATTAGCTTCTCCTCTGTATGTTATTATAGAAATATTGTAATTTATTTATTTTGCCTTATCTTATAAAAGGTAGATGTAATTAAATTTTTACAAAGACCAGAAGATTTTACTAAATATAAGATTAAGATTTTATTAATGTTGCATAAAATACTATCATTTTATCAGCTATCTTTTCATGTTCTGGGGCAAGATCTTTTTAATTCTTTAAGTGTATCTTTCTTCCCTTCTACGATTGTGCATATCAAAGGCAAAAATGGCTGTGGCAAAAGTTCCTTACTTAAAATTATAGCCGGGATTCAAAAGCCGACCAATGGATTTGTTTATTTTGGTACACCAAAGAGACCAGAAGAACAGAGTCTGTTATCACAAAACCATGAAAAGCCATATTGTGTTTATGTAGGACATCGTCTTGGTTTAAAATCTGAATTAACAGTATTAGAGAATTTAAAATTTTGGTCTGAAATTTATAATTCTCCAGAGGCATTTGAAGCTTCGATCTATTACTTTAATTTACAGCACATATTAAATACAAAGTGCTACGAACTTTCCAGAGGCAATCAACAGAAAGTAGCGCTATCCAAGCTGCTTTCATGTCAGGCTAGTTTGTGGTTATTAGATGAGGTGGAATCAAATCTTGATCAACAAAACAAAGAATTATTACATAATTTAATCGCCTTAAAAGCTAATAACGGTGGCATTATCGTGAATGCTTCGCATGGTGAATCAATTAAAACCGCACAAATTCTTAACTTAGATGAACAATCGTGATTAAAAATGACTCACAACAAACCTCTTGCGAAATTAATTCTAGTAGGTAAGGTATTCTCAGCTCATGGACTCAAAGGTCATGTACTGATACAATCATTCACTGAGCCAATTACCAATATAGTTAAATTACCATTATTAAATGCAAGCGGCACTGATCTTCGCTTAAAACTTTGTAGCATCAATACAAAGCACCGATTAATTTGTAGTATTAAGGATATTCATGATCGAACTGCAGCAGAAAAACTAATTGGCCATGAGATCTTTTGTTTAAAAGATAACCTACCTACAATCAAAGACAAAAATGAGTTTTATATTGAGGACTTAAAAGAATTAACCGTAATCGATCAAAATTCAAAGTCGGTGGGTGTAGTTAAAAGCTTCTTTAATTTTGGCGCCGGTGATATAATTGAAATAGAATTTCTCGATGGCAGCAACCAATTATTGCCTTTTACAAAAGAAATTTTCCCAGAAATTACAGATAAATATATCTTGATAATTATGCCTAATTTCTCGTGACCGCTGCTTCAGTAGCGTTGTAAGTTATATTTGTAATGGCAATGACGATTTGACAAAGCTCATTAAATGTTCTTTTTTGAGTGCATTTCAATTTTAGCAAGTTCAATTTCTGCACGTAATATAATTGCTGCCATTATGGCCTGTAACTCAGGAAAGCGAAATTGTTCTTTATTATTTTCAATAGTTTGTTTGAGATACATTATATGTTGCTTTGGTAGTTTATCGTTAAGCAAGCTGAATCTTATATCATTTAAACATCTTAAAATTTTGTTGCCTTGCTCTTTAAGTCTAGCTTGATCTTTTTCATATTCATCTACTTCTTGTAAAAATAGGAACGGATTCGTAGAAGTGATATTAGATAACTCAGGGCTCTCATGTTCAACTAACCCATTGCTTCTAGAAAATGCTAACTTTGCAGATTTCACTTTTTTAGAGCGTATAGAAGTTATATTTTTAGGCAAAGCTACTGTGTCTATTACTATCATAATATAATTTGAGTTTTATAGATATTTCTATTACTATAGTTTAACAAGAGTGAAGAGTAGAATTTTTACAAAAAATATGTAATTTATTCATCTTTTTATTTTTTTATAAAACCTAAATCAGAATATATCTTGCTAAATCTATTTAGATTCTAATGATAAAAAGTAATTAATACAATATATGATTTTATAATATGTTTCAAACACTAACGCATAATCTAACTAGAATTTTTGATAAAATTAAAGGTAACGGAACGCTATCTGAGAGTAATATGGATAGTGCATTACGTGATATCCGTATTGCTTTATTGGAAGCGGATGTAGCATTACCAGTAGTAAAAGATTTTATTGCAGCAGTAAGAGAAAAGGCTGTTGGTCAGCAAGTGATTCGTTCTGTTTCACCAGGACAGATGGTAGTAAAGATAATACATGATGAGATGATAAATATCTTATCAAGTTCTGCTGAGAACACTAGCCTACAGCTACAGTCAGCACCACCGGTTAATATCATGATGGTCGGTTTACAAGGTAGTGGTAAAACTACGGCTAGCGCTAAACTTGCCCTAAGGCTTAAAAATCAAAATAAAAAGGTGCTACTGACTTCTCTTGATACTTATCGCCCAGCTGCCCAAGAACAGCTAGCAAAATTAGCTTCTTCTATCAATGTTGATAGTCTTCCTATAGTTACAAATTCCAATCCGATTGCAATCACCAAAAGATCGATAACTGAGTCAAAATTATCAGGATACGATATAGTGATATATGATACAGCTGGTAGGTTACATATCGATGATGATATGCTAGAGGAAGTTGCGCAAATAAAAAACTTAGTAATGCCAACAGAAATATTGTTAGTTATAGACGCAATGATTGGGCAAGATGCCGTTCATGTGGCCAATAATTTTAATAATAAACTAGCAATCACTGGAGTGATTTTATCTAGGATTGATGGTGATGCACGTGGTGGGGCTGCACTTAGTATCAAACATGTTACTAATAAACCGATTAAGTTTTTGAGTAATGGTGAACATTTATCTAACTTAGAAGAATTTAGCCCTGAGCGTGTGGTATCTCGTATATTAGATATGGGAGATATTGTCTCATTTGTAGAGAAAGCAGCTAGTGTTATCGATCATCAAGATGCAGAACGAGCAGCAGCAAAATTTCAGAAAGGCAAATTTGACTTAAATGATTATTTATCTCAAATTCGTAGTATCAGAAAGCTAGGAGGATTTAGCAGCATATTATCGATGTTACCTGGCACTAATCAGATGATTCCTAAAATCGCTTCAGATAAATTAGACGATAAATTACTTTTACACCAGGAAGCCATTATTCTATCGATGACTAAGACTGAACGGAAAAATCCTGATATACTCAATGCCATGCGTAGAAAACGAATTGCTGGCGGCTCTGGAACATCAGTGCAAAAGGTGAATATGTTGCTAAAACAGTTTAAGCAAATCAGTGAATTAATGAAAAAAGCAGGAAAAATGGATGCAAAACAATTAATGCGTAGCGGTATAGGAAAACTTTTTTCTTGATACCAATAAAAACAACTGCTATTATGGTCGCCGAAAATTGAGATAATTAGAGTAAAAAATGTCAAAAGCAAAAGCAAAAACCGCTTCTAAAAATAATCCAGTTACTAGAGAGCAAGCAAAAGAGTATTTTCATAACGGTCAAAAAATAAAACCGGTAAAATTGATTTCTGGTAAATATTCTTTTTTAGCAGCTGAATATGATGGTTCAGGGGATCTAGTTACAGGCACTGATGGGCTTGCTTTACCTTGGTCAAGGGCTAAAAATTCAATTTAACTAACTGTAAGAGTGGTCAAATAATTTATGGAAATTTCCTCAACGCTGCTAAAGCTTCTGCTTTGTCCAGTTACTAATAAGTCATTAACTTATGATAAACAAAATCAGGAATTAATAAGTGAATTTGCAGGACTTGCATATCCAATAGTTGATGGTATACCTATATTGCTTGCAGATAAAGCAAGAAAAATTAGCAGTAATGTTCAGTATATGACTAAGAGTAATGAAAATCTTAATAAACTAGAGCAAGAAGATAGAAACATAATAATATCAAGTAAATCCATAGAAGTAGCCTAAGTTCAGTGCGTAGAATTTTTAAAATGAGCATATAGGTTCGGAGTTGTGGTGAGCGTTCACGATTTTAGTTTGAACGTTTAGTATATCACATACTAAGACCGTCATCACGAGCTGACACATCCACACGAATTGTGGATCCCTCATTTTATTGAAATATAAGTAATGTAACTCGTCATTACGACCATTTATGGTTGAAACAATCAAAAAAAGGCTGTTAACCCTTTAATAAATTGGATTGCCATGGCTACAACGTGACATCGCAATGACATATTTAACTTAATTAACACAGTTCATTAGACCTCTTTCCAAACCCATTTATGATGAGGAATTTTTAGGAGACACGCAGGCGAGCACCGCAGAGTATATAGAAATACGTGAGGAGCGAAGCCAAGTGTCGACAACAAAATTGCCATCAGAAATTGAGTTTGGAAAGAGGTCTATTGAACACTCTCCAAAACTGTCATTACTCTCGAAAAAGCATTTTCATGAATAATAAAAAACGAATAGGTATTTATCCAGGTACCTTTGATCCCATCACTAATGGTCATGTTGATATTTTAATTCGCAGTAAGAAAATTGTTGACGAGTTAATCATTGCCGTATCAACAGGATATAATAAAAATCCTATTTTTTCAGTAATAGAACGCTGTGAAATGGTATCATCATATTTAAAAAAATACCAAGTAGAGGCAGATGTTCTAGTTACTAGTTTTGATGGCTTATTGGTAGATTTTGCTCGTAAAGTTGAAGCTAATGTTATTATTCGTGGATTACGTGCTGTATCAGATTTTGAATATGAATTTCAAATGGCCTGTATGAATTCAAGATTAGCGCCTCAGATTGAAACTGTTTTTTTACCAGCTTCCGAAAAAAATCAATTTATCTCTTCAAGGCTAGTTAAAGAAATAGCGAGTCTTAATGGTGACGTTTCAGCTTTTGTTATTTCTGAGGTAGAACAAAAAGTCAATAAATATTACCATAAAAAATGAATCATAGCATCAAGCTAAAGAAAAATAAGCGATATGAACGTCATTACGAGACCACGTGTTAGTGGTTGCAGCAATCCAGTAAATATACTGTTCATTTCTTGGATTGCTTCGACTTTGTTGCGCTATGACTGTAAAGACGCCTAAGCAATACGGTCGTATTATCAATTTTTTCTTAACTTGACGCTATAGTTCATTAGACCTCTTGCATAACCTAGAGACGGTTGAGAAATTTTAAGTGATCAAGAGCTTCATACGCTAAATGAATTTAGCTGTTTGCAAAGATAAAAATAACGTACGATAAGATTGTAAGAAAATGTTTGAACCAATAAAATGCACCTTAACGATCGATCTATCCTTGATCCGTGCCAATTACCGTATTTTATCTGCTATGGCTAATCAAGCTATACTAGGAGCGGTAGTTAAAGCAAATTGTTATGGTCTTGGTGCTGTAAAAATCGCAACAGCTTTATACCAGGAAGGATGTAGAGATTTTTTTGTAGCAACTCTTGATGAAGCCATAGAATTACAAGAAAGTTTAGGAAATAATATTGCTGTTACCTCTAATAAACTTATAAGTAATAGCACTAATATTTTTGTATTAAGCGGTGTTTCTAATACCGATGCTAAGGATTTTGACCAATATAAATTGATTCCGGTATTAAATAATTTAGCTCAACTGCAGATCTGGAACCAGTTAGCTTCTAATAAGAATACTAAGTTACCAGCTATATTGCATTTTAATACTGGCATGCATAGATTGGGTATCCCACATGAAGAGATAGAAATTATCCAGCAGAATCCAAACTTATTAAACGGTTTAGAGCTATTGTATATTATGAGTCATTTGTCTACCAGCACGGATGCTGATCATATTTATAATCGGCAGCAATTGGAAAAATTAAAAAATTACAGACAATATTTTCCAGAAATTAAAGTAAGCTTGGCAAATTCTAGCAGTATCTTTCTAGGGGCAGATTACCATTATGATTTGATTCGTCCAGGAGCGGCGCTATATGGAATAAATCCAACACCACGGCAACCAAATCCAATGCAACATGTCGTTTCATTAACCGCTCCTATTATTCAATTGCAGAGTGTACTAACAGGTAACGCAATCAGCTATGATATGACTTTTATCACCAAACGTGATACCATAATTGCAACATTACCAATTGGCTATGCTGATGGCTACCCAAGAGCTCTAAGTAATCGAGGTAAAGTATATATTGCAGGACACTCAGCACCGATAGTAGGTACAATTTCTATGGATTTAATGGTAGTTGATGTCACAGATATTCCATCTGAGCAAATTTTTTTAGGACAACAAGTTGAAATTATTGGTGATTACTATACTATAGATCAGCTAGCTGAAGATGCTGGAACTATAGCTTATGAGATACTAACTAGACTGGGAAAAAGATATCACAGAATATACAAAACTGATTAAGTTTTAAAAATATAAATTTATGTTAATTATAATAGGTCAAATTGGTAAGTGTGCCATAGAAATTATAAGGAAAATTGGCGCTTTTTCCTTATTGATTGTCAGTATTATTAGAAGTATTACGAAGCCTCCGTTTTATCTACGGCTTATTTATCGTCAATTTTTAGTTATTGGTTTTTATTCATTACCGGTAGTAGCAATGACTGCATTCTTTTCGGGAGCAGTACTTGCTTTACAGAGCTATACTGGTTTTTCACGTTTTTCTGCAGAAAACTCTATTGCTACAGTAGTAATATTATCTATTACTAGAGAGCTGGGTCCAGTACTTGCTGGTCTAATGGTAGCTGGTAGAGTGGGAGCCTCAATTGCTGCAGAAATTGCAACCATGAGGGTTACCGAACAAATCGATGCTTTATATACTTTATCTACTGATCCAATGAAATATCTCATTTTACCAAGAGTAAGTGCTGCTGTAATTATGCTGCCATGTTTAGTATTTATTGGAGATATAATAGGAGTGCTGGGAGGGTATTGTGTCAGTGTATATAAACTTGATTTTAATAGCACTCGTTATATAACTAGTAGTTTTAATTATTTAGAAACAATGGATGTGGTTTCTGGGTTAGTGAAAGCTGCTGTATTTGGTTTTATTATAGCTGTAGTTAGTTGCTATAGTGGCTATTTTTCTGATAAAGGTGCAAGAGGTGTTGGTAATGCTACGACTAAAGCTGTAGTAAATTCATCGATTTTAATCTTGATTAGCAATTATCTAATTACCGAATTATTCTTTTAATCTTAAAGTATGTATGTAAACAAAACGTTAAAATGATCTTTAGGATATTTTTTAATATTTCGTAAGTCATGAGATATAATCATCAAATTTCTACGATCACAATTATATCACCTTATTAGATATTTGGATAGTTCGGCTATTCATGCAACAAGGCCATTACACTCCTTTCTTTTTATAAAATTTATGTTCAAAACTCTGCAAGATCATACATTATTTTACAAAATTCTTAACGATCTCATTAAAATTTACAACAACATCATAATAAAAACAAAACCCTTACCCTTTTTTGTTTATTAGTTGAACAAATCATGCTTTATTAAATTAAAGCAAAATAAATTATAACATTCTCATGAAACTTAATATCTCTCTGCTAACTATAGCATCCAAACTAAATAAAAAACTCTTATTAGGAATTATTTTTCTTTTAATGACTACCACTTTTGCAACTAAAGCAGAAGCTTCATGGAGTAATTGGATAACCGATTCTTTGCTTACCCCTGTGCTACCTGCACTCTCAGCCGTTGGTATAGATAAAGAGGAAGCAAAAGCTATACTCCAACTTGGAACCGACGTGTTTAGTACAGTAATAGGCATGATTGGACAACCATGGTATGAAATAGCTTTACATGTTTCTATGAAACATGGAGGAGCTGCAATTGGTGTTCTAATGAACGTGCTTGATTTAACGGAAAGCCAGGGGATGGCTGCCGGAGATAATTTAAATAAAAGCTGGAGAAGTACAGCTAAATATAGCACTTGGGGGAGTGTAATGTTTGGTAACTCTAACCAAAAAACCACCGCTTCTCAAGGCCCAGGGCAAAAACATAATTCTGTAAGTGGTATAATAGGAGCAGACGTAGATATAAACGACGATCTTTTAGTTGGTGTAGCTATCTCATTATTAAAAGATAAAGCTAAATTTAAAGATGAATTACTCGGAAATAGATCAAAATCAAACAATGTTTCTTTCTCCTTGTACTCTTTATACGATATTGGTAATAATTTTTACATTACCGGTAGTGTCGGCTTTGGCGTAACTGAACTAAAAATAAACTCTCTGAAATCTAATAGCCTAGGTGGAAAAAGTGCTGTGTATTCTAACCAAGATATAAAAGACCTTACAACTAATATTGCTGTAGGTTATGATGTAAAAGTAAACGAAACGTTTGTTGTTTCTCCTGAGATAGGCGTTAAATTTACTAAGCTTTATGCTAAAGATTATAGAGAAAAAAGCTCTGATCCATTAATACAAACACACCTAGCTAAAACTAATGCTAAAGACTCAGTAAATATTGGATCAATAATAGGGTTAAACGCTCAAGGCTTGCTCGTAAGTAATAATACTTTTCATATTATACCTCAAGCCCATGTTAAAGTTAATACAGACTTATATAAACGCAGCCATAGTATAAACGTAACATACGATTCTTTAGGTATATCATTTAACCCTAAACCTACAAATAAAAAGATTACTGTGGTCAACTTAGGTGTAAGCACAGCAATATTATCAAGCTCCAAAACTTATGAAGTTACTCTAAGCTTTGACCACTTTATGGCTAAAAAATATAGTAGTAACCAAGGTGCAGTAGAATTAAGGATAAATTTTTAAACAGTATTTTAATAACAAGAGCAATATTTTATTTTAGAGCCTAATATGCGATGTATAATAATTATTATTTTTCTATTATTCACTAATAATGTTTCTGCTCATCAGCATGGGCAAGCAGAAGAAAAAATCGAGCAAAGAGCGCGGGAGTTATTACAGAACATTTTTAATGATAACAGCGAACATGTTACAAATAAACTTAATCCAGCATTAAATGAAATTCAAAGTAGCCAATCCCCTCGTGCAACAGTAGTAAGTTGCTCTGACTCCAGAGTTCAGAGCTCTACTATAGACAACACTCCTATTAATGACTTATTTTATATTAGGAATATAGGCAACCAAATTGATACTGCTATAGGTTCAGTTAAGTATGGGGTCAGATATTTACACACTCCAGTACTATTAATTATAGGACATGTAGGTTGTGGAGCAGTAGAAGCTGCATTAGGAGATTACAAGCAAAAACCTAAAGCTATTCGACAAGAGCTTTATACCTTTGATTTTCCAACAAACATTACAGCAAAAGATGGTGTCATACATAATGTTCATAACCAAGTAGCAATTGCATTGAAGTTGTTTGAGGAAGAAATTAAAAAAAATAAGCTAGTAGTTATAGGAACAGTCTATGATTTTAAAAACGAATATAAAATGGGTTATAATCGTTTAATTCTACTAAATATCAATGGAGAGAAAGACCCTAAAGTAATCACTAAGAGTAAATACTTACGTGGCACTAAAAACGTAGTAGTAGGCGTAGAATAATAAAAATAAAGAAGAAATTTTAACGTTAGTATAAGGCTTACAAAACTACAACCATCGTTATTGCGAAGTGCAAAACCTGAAGTAATCCAAAAAAGCTCATAAAGCTTTAATTTACTAGATTACAACTGGAGCGAAGCTCCCTAGCTCAGACGTAGAAACAACAGTCTTTAGCAGTTTTAATTGGCACCTCGCGTTACTTTAGAGCCTGGTATTATCTTTTTAGTACAAAATTATCAATTCCAACGCTACTGACATAACTATTGTTCCCCAAAAAATTAGTTTTACCGGTATGAAATTCATATATTGTTTAAGGATTGAGGAGATACTGAGCGCAATTAAAGCAGGATAAATATATTCCAATATCTTACCAAGTATTTGTGAAATAGCAGTAAAACCAATTAACGACAGTAAAAAACTGATGATAATGGTGACTATAATTGATAGTGGCCAGGAAATACGTTCCTTAAGTAAATCGTGATATAAAAATTCAGCAAATAGTTTTGATAAAGTAGCAGCAGTAGTAAGACAGGCTAGAAACATAGTTACTGCTACTATAATAGCAGCATTATTGCCGAGAGCTAGAGTAGCTATAACGGCCAGGTATTGTTCTGGGCCTTTATCAATCAGATATGAAGCATAATAAGCGCCTAGAACTACAAACCCAAGATAAACTATCGAGATCAATGAAGCTCCAACTATGCTAGCTGCAAGGCTGGTTTTTAAGACTTCTTCTTTACTAGGATTGATACTACGTAAATATTCCATAATCGTAATTGAAAAGAAACAGGCTGCCAGTAAATCCATAGTCTGATACCCTTGAAATAACCCTGTCAACAAAGGATTTTCTGAAGTAGTCGTATCAACAAGATGTGGAGATTGGCTGACAGCAGCAATAATAATGATAATTATTCCTCCTATTTTAAAAGGACCTAATATTTTACCAATTATTGGTACTAGTTTACTTTTATGCCAAATGATTAATAAAATAGTTGCTGAGAAAACGGCGCTAAATAATATTAAAGAGATCTCAGGCCAGATCAAACTAATACCACCATACGCAACAATTATACAGCGTGGCACTACGCCAAATGGCCCAAGTAATGATAATATTAATAAACTGAGAGTGAATGGAGCCCACCTCCCGAGTAAACCAAAATAACGATTACGGTCGCCTTGATAAAATATCATACTTATTAACCCCAGAAAAGGCACTACTACCCCAGTAAGAACAAGTCCTAGACTAGCAATTGGGTATTGACTGCCAGAATCAATGCCCAGCTTTATTGGAAATACTAAATTGCCAGAGCCAAAAAACATGGCAAACATAGCAAGTCCGGTGGTTAATATAATTTTAAATTTATACATATTTTTACTCTTTGCTTATGCAGGTTAATTTTTATAGCGTTATAATTGGCTATAACAAACTATCGAATTTAGGATGGGAACTGTGTTGGAATTTAGAATATTTAATAGAGGCGGCAAGCGCCCACCACCATAATTGATGAAACGCTAAGAATAGAAATTGGTATTAATTTATAAAATATGTTGTCCATAAGAAAAAAATTATAGCATTTCTCCAAATTAGCTGCAAGTAAATTGTTTACCTTTTGTAATAATATATTAAATATTAGACCTCTTTCCAAACTCGCGTCAAAGAGAGGATTTGAAGGAGACACGGAACCTCGACCCGCAGCGCACTCTAGGTTTGTTTCGGATTCGAGTACCGGACCTGTGTACAAATCATCCGCAGAAGTAGAGTTTAGAAAGAGGTCTATTTTTTAATTACCTTCAACAGCAGTCAGTACAGCTTCTCTAAAATAAATAATATCTAATTGGTTCTCAGGCTTATCTAAATCAATTGTATTACTTATTTTTTCTCGTGATTCCATGGATACATTACCAAGGATTGCGAAATAAAGATTTTGCTCAGGAATAAATCCAGCTTCACTAATACCGCTTTTGCTACCCGAGTGATGAATCAGAGTATCACCATTGGTAAATTCAGAAATAAACACTCCATAACCGGTGTAATTTTTACGTCCTGATCTACTCGGTACGGGAAGATATTTTGTGATCATCATCTTATATGATTTATCTGATAATACTTGCCCTTGATGCAGAGCTTTATACCATGTAATAATGTCACGAGTATTAGAAAAGACTCCACCATCAGCATATGGAACAAACATATATTCAAATTTAGCTAGTTCCAATTTTGGTTTACCACCGGTAGGGATTGCAACATAACGTACGGGATATAAGGAGCGATTAGGGTTACTTTGCTGAATAAGTATAGATTCTTCTAACGATGGTAAATAAGAAGCCTTCATTTTAAGAGGTTTAAAAAATTCATCATTAAAAAATTGTGCCAATCGTTTTCCACTTACTTTTTCAATAACCATTCCTAAAATAATGTAATTAGTATTACTGTATAGATATTGATCCCCAGGATTAAAGGCTAAAGCTTTAGAAGCTGCAAAACTAACAATAGATTTATTGATATCTTGTAAGGACATATTTATATTTATAGGCGCATTCATGTAGTATTCAGCAATGCCACTAGTATGAGTAAGTAGGTGATGTATAGACACATCATCAGCCCAATCTGGCATTTTAGTTATCCAAACATCTGATTTTTGATCTAAATATTTACTAATCGGATCTTGTATATCTAATTTACCTTGATCATATAACCTTAATATCGCGGCTGCAGTAATCGGCTTAGTACCGGAAGCGATAGGCATTTTCTCATTAGCTTTTAACTGTGTACCATTTAGATCAAAAATTCCTTTAGCTCCTATATCTAACACGCCATCATTATTGGCAAACATAAAAGTAGCATTAAGGAAACGAGTAGCAAGATATTTCTTTGTGGTGAGTTTAATCGTAGTTTGTATACTACTTGCTGATGCAACCGTGATATTAAGTGCAATAATAATTGGAATTAATATAGACCGCAGCGTGTGAGTAAATTTTAACCAAAGAAATAGAGTTTGTAAAAGAGGTCTGCTGAAGTATAATGATCTCATAACTGCTATATCTCTTTCTTAAGTTTAAGCTGTACTGATGGTGACAGCATTATATTCAACTCTCTTAACTGTTTATTATCAACATAATTAGGTGCGCTCATCAATAAATCTTCGGCTTGTTGATTTAAAGGAAAAGCAATGACTTCTCTGATATTTGCGGTACCTGCTAGTAACATTACCATTCGATCAATTCCTGGAGCAATACCGCCATGTGGCGGCGCTCCAAATTTAAAAGCTTTAATCATCCCACCAAATTTCTGATCTACCACGTCATGATCATAGCCAACAATCTCAAAGGCTTTATACATAATCTCAGGTTTATGATTTCTAATGGCACCACTAGATAATTCTATCCCATTACATACAATATCATACTGGTAAGCGGTAATTGCCAATAATTCTTCTTCAGTCGTGGCTGCTTCTAAAGCTTCCAGTCCTCCTTGTGGCATTGAGAACGGGTTATGGCTAAAATCAATTTTACCGGTCTCTTCATTTAATTCATAAAATGGAAAATCTGTAATCCAACAAAATTTAAAACTATCAGTTTCTAATAAGTTTAATTCGTCTGCTAGTTTAATTCGTACTTTGCCGGCAATTTTTGCAGCTTTAGGTTCAAGATCACTGGCGAAAAATACAGCATCACCATCATTTAAATTGGCTAGTGCTTTTAGTTGACTTAACTGCTCCTTAGTTAAGAATTTTGCAATTGGTCCTTTTACTTCTGCATCAGAAGTAAATTGAATATAACCTAAGCCGCCCGCACCTTCAGCAACCGCAAATTCAATCATTTTATCAAAAAAGCTTCTAGCAAAACTTGCTGCTTTTGGCGCTGGAATTGCGCGAACGATAAAACCTTTTTTGATATTCTCGCGAAAAATAGAAAATTCTGAGTTTCTAAATATTTCCGTGACATCAGCAATTACAATTGGATTACGCAGATCAGGCTTGTCTGAACCATATTTAAGCATTGCCTGCTTATAGCTTATTCTTGGAAACGGGCTATTGATTATTTTATTATCAGAAAATTTAGAAAAAAGCTGAAACATTACCGGTTCGATAGTATTAAACACATCTTCCTGGGTTACGAATGACATTTCAACATCTAGCTGATAAAATTCTCCTGGCGAACGATCGCTTCTGGCATCCTCATCACGAAAGCAAGGCGCAATCTGAAAATAACGATCAAATCCTGAAATCATCAATAATTGCTTAAATTGCTGTGGTGCTTGTGGTAGCGCATAAAATTTACCCGGATGTAGACGACTTGGCACCAGAAAATCTCGCGCTCCTTCTGGTGAACTAGCTGTAAGAATAGGAGTTTGAAATTCTGTAAATCCTCTCTCTAACATTAAATTACGTATTTCCGTAATAATTTGTGATCTTAAAATAATGTTTTGATGCAGCTTTTCTCGACGTAAATCTAGAAAACGATATTTCAATCTGGTCTCTTCAGGAGCTTCTTGGTCACCATTAACTATTATCGGTAGCATCTCTGCTGCGGATTCAACAATTAACTCATTAACTACTACTTCAATATCACCAGTTGCAAGCGAATTATTAATAGTTTCAGGTGTTCTAGCAGTAACATTACCGATGACGGTGATTACAGTTTCATATCGCAATCTACTTGCCAGATCCATTAACTGAGCGTCGATATCGGTAAATACTAATTGAGTAAGGCCAAAATGATCTCTAAGATCTATAAATACTAAATTACCATGGTCGCGCCTGCGATGTACCCAACCCGATAATTTAACAATCTGATTTTCGTGATGTAATCGCAACTCATTACAATTATGTGTTCTATATTTATGCATATTTAATGAGATATTTAGGGGAATATTTAAATAAATTTATATAGCAAATACTATTTATGGCAATTAAAAACTATTGAACAAGTACAAAATCTAGGAATCATTTGGGGATTTAAGTAACTAACGAGTATCATATGTTATATTGAGATGCTTAAAGAATCAGCTTATGCTGATTCTTTAACTAAAGATTTGACTAAGGCGTTTATCACATTTTGGTGATCAGCGCTACGTATTTTCATAAAATTTCTTGATACTTCAATACACATACGTTGATGTTGAGTTAGCGTTGGTTCTGTATTTTGATCCTCTAGTCCACTGTAGAAATATTCTATGGTTTTATTTAATGCCTTAGCAATTAGCACTAATCTACCAACAGAAATTCTATTAGTGCCTTTTTCATATTTTTGTAATTGTTGATGAGTAACGCCAATTACTTCTGCGAGTTGCTGTCTAGATAAGCCTTTGGCCAATCTTAATGCATAAATTTTGTCGCCAATAAAGCGATCAACTTCTTGAATATAATTATTTTTTCTAGCCATCACAGCCTCCAAGTGATTATAATTAATTAATTAACTAATAGTTAGAATATCGTAAATTCAAACTGCGGATGTAAATCTACTATACTTAAAGCACTTAGGCAATAACTATTTAATGTTTTTTAATGATTACGCTGTAATCATAACCATTATCTTAAGTATTAAGTACTAAGATTCAGAAAGCTATTGATTAGTTGTGTTTTAAATAAAACTATAATAGACTTCTGAGATTATTCCATCTGAGAAGTATTATATTATTAAACATGAAAAAAATTATCAGCTGTTTGTATCAGGCGGCAGTAAGAACCATAGAACATGATGGAGTTGAGCATGCTGGATACATGTCATTTATGATATTACTATCTATCTTCCCATTTTTGATTTTTTTTCTAGCGTTGACAAGTTTTGTTGGCGCCTCGGAATTAGGGCAGAATTTCATTGATTTTTTACTGGTAAACATGCCTGAAAATACTACTGATATTATTAAAAACAGACTAAATGAGTTGAGTAAAGTTCCGCCGCAGAGCCTATTAACTCTAGCAATTGTTGGTAGCATCTGGACTGCATCGTCATTTGTCGAATGTTTACGCACAATATTAAATCGAGTACATGAAATTACTTCACCGCCAACTTATATAAGACGCCGATTACTTAGTATAGTTCAGTTCTTAATAATTAGTCTATTAATTACATTTACGATGTTTTTATTAGTAATTATACCAATAGGTTTAGCCAAAATACCTAGTATATTGGAAATTGTTAAAGGTTATGAATCGGTATTAAATTTCTTTAGGTATAGTTTTATTCTAATTGCACTTTTTATCAGTGTTTCTACTTTATATTATATAATACCAAATGTAAGCATAAATTTTGTCGATGTTCTGCCGGGATCGGTATTGACAGTATTTCTTTGGGTAGTTAGTGGACATTTATTATCTAGCAATATTATTTATTATAATCAATTAAGTGTAGTGTATGGTTCTTTGGGAAGTATTATCGTAACCTTGATCTTTTTTTATATAATTAATATGCTTTTTATTTATGGAGCAGAGTTTAATTATTTATTGATGAAGAATAGAGCTATTGCATGATCAGTATAATTTCACCAGCAAAATCATTAGACTGGAAATCTGCTGTTAAACTATCAATAGGCACAGAACCTCTATTTACTGAACAAACCACCGAATTAGTAGAAATTATCCAACAATTATCGGTATCTCAGTTACAAAAATTAATGAATGTCAGCGATAAGATTGCTGAGTTGAACTATCGTAGATTCTCAGATTTTGCTGATCTACCGGTCAAGCAGGCAATATTTGCGTATGATGGGGATTTATATAAAAAAATAGATAAATCAGCAATTAGGGTAGCACAAGCAGATTTTCTACAACAGCATATTTTTATCATATCCGGATTATACGGAGTTTTGAGGCCGCTAGATTATATTAAGCCATACCGGCTTGAGATGTCACAACAATTACCAGGTACTAATTTATATGATTTTTGGAGAACTATCATAACCGAACATATTAATCTATCGCTAAAGCAGCATCAGACACCATATTTAATTAATTTATCTTCTATGGAATATGCTAATGTAATCGATAAGAATTTACTGATTTATCCGATGATAAATATTTATTTTAAAGAAGAGCATAATGGTAAATTGCGAATAATTGGGCTAAACGCCAAGAAAGCTCGAGGTTTAATGGTTGATTTTATCATTAAGAATTCCATTGATACAACTGAAATGCTAAAAACATTTATTGGTGGCGGATATCAGTTTAATGTGCATGCATCTTCAGAATTTGATTGGGTATTTATTAAAAAGTAGAGTAAAGGATTTGATACAATAGTCTAAGAGCCTGCCAGATCAGTAGATATAAGGGGTAATTTTGCTCACTCAAAACGCAGTCGAAGTTCCGAAACAAACTCAAAGACTACTTGCGGCACTCGACTTCGTTTTTCCTAAAACTTCCTCTCTTATATCTACTGATCTGACAGGCTCTAAATCATTACTTTAAGAAAAATGAGGGGTCAAAAATCTCTTGAGCGTGTTTACGGCTTATTGGTAATGGTGTCAGATTATATTGTGCATCAAAAGCATTGCCATATATTTTAGGTATATTTCTAATAATTTGTGGATCTTGTAGGCCACGATATATTGATTTTAGAATAGTGAAAATGGCAATATAAGGGTCGACTAATGAGCTTGCAAGCCGATGCTCAAGTCTTCTAGGTAATAAATCAGGTATTCTAATGGCTACTGTTCGATTATTACCTCCAAATGACACATGTGTCGGCGCCATAAATCTTTTGTTTAAGCGTAAATAATCCTCTTCTTCTGGCAAGAAAATCAGTAAACTATCAAGCATAAAGTGGCATAGACTTCTGGCTGCATGCGTAAAAAAGCTATCATCTAATTTTAATATCATTCCTGCGTGAGGATGATAATTAAGTGTATTAATAAAACTTATGTGAAAATGCATAGCATTGCCATAATCATTAATAAAAGGCTTGCTACGAAAATCTGCATGACCATTTAATTGTGAAGCGATATTACTGATATTAACTCGAATAGAATTTATTTGCTGAATATAATTTATTAACTCTGTAGTTGGTGCTAAATCTATTTCAAATTGATTTTTACCTTTTTCTTTTTTTACGCTGATTCCAAGCCTATTTTCAAATTCGACAATATTAATTTGATCGCTTAGGTAAAATTCTATTTCTACGCCAATGCATGGGATTAGTTTATATTCCCTGATAAATTGAGTGGCTATATATTCTAACAGCTTGTGTTTTTGCAAGTGATCTGATAATTTTGCTATAGAATTAATATATGTGTTTAACATGCTTAAAGAATTAGTAACTGATAAAGTATATTATCGAATTTTTGATCGAGAATTTACTAAGTCTAGCCATGTTTATAGAAAATACAAACCTAATAGCAATGAAGCTGAAATAGATAATAATTTAAAAGCAATATTAGCTGCATTAGCTGCAAATGATATTTTAATCTTAAATCAAACTCATGGAAATACAGTAATTGATGCTGATACTATTCAGAATATTGGGGAAGTTGAGCCTGAAGGAGATGCTGCAGTTACTGCTACCAATAATTTGGCATTAGCAATACAAACAGCAGATTGTGTTCCAGTATTGCTTTATTGCATTAAAGGAAAGGTGATTGGAGCAGCTCATTGTGGTTGGAAAAGCGCCAAAGCAGATATAATCATCAATTTAATTGATCAAATGCGAGTAGCGGAAGCTGATATAATTGCTGCTGTTATTGGCCCAGCCATCCAGCAATCTTCATATGAAGTTGATCAACAATATTATCAAGATTTTGTTAACCAACAGTCAGATTATCAGCGATTTTTTATTCCATCCACCAAAGCTAACCATTATATGTTTGATTTACCATCATTTGTAGAAATGAAATTAGTAGCATCTGGAGTTAATCAAATCACTAAAATATCAGAAGATACCTATACTTCTCCTACTAAATATCCAAGTTACAGAAGATCTTGCCATTTGGGTAAAAGTTTACAGCATAGTATATTATCAACAATAATTATTAAGTAATGTTGAAATTATTGAATCCATATTTTTTTTCTAGATTTACCGCGCGCTTGGTACCTATTTTGCTGTGTATGCTTATATTATCGCTAACCTTTGGTCTATATCAAGCTCTAATAGTATCGCCAGCTGATTATCAACAAGGGGAAATGGTGAAAATGATGTACATTCATGTACCGGCAGCATGGATGTCTCTGACAATATATAGTTTTATTGCAGTTTGTAGTTTAATCAATCTAGTGTGGAATACCAAACTATCATATTTGTTGGCTATTGCTGCTGCTGTACCAGGTGCAGCTTTTGCTTTGATTACTTTGGTTACCGGCTCTTTATGGGGAAAGCCAATATGGGGAGCCTGGTGGGTATGGGATGCAAGACTGACTTCAATGTTAATCTTGCTAATTTTATATCTTAGTTATTTAGCGGTAGTCAATAGTGGTGACAATATATCCAGAGCTGAAAAACCGGCTGCAGTGATTGCGCTGATAGGTTTTATCAACGTGCCAATTGTAAAATTCTCTGTAGATATATGGTATAGTTTACATCAACCGGCAAGCGTTTTAAGATTAGGTAGTCCAACAATTCATAGCTCAATGTTATTACCATTAATGCTAATGTTTATTAGTTTTATATGTTATTTTTTATTAATATTGTTTATAAGAACCCAGATTTTATTAAATCAACTAAAATTGAATAGGATGCTGCGATGACTTATGTGGTAACGGATGGTTGTGTTAAATGTAAGTATACTACTTGCGTTGAAGTATGTCCCGTTGATTGTTTTTACGAAGGAGAGTTAATGTTGGTAATTAATCCTGATGAGTGTATAGATTGTGGAGTATGTGAACCTGAATGCCCAATCGATGCCATTAAACCGGAATCAGCGGAATTAATAGAATGGGTAGAGCGAGCAAAGATATTTGCTGAAACCTGGCCTAATATTACGAGTACGAAAGCGGCATTACCAGACGCTGAAAAATATAAACATGAACAAAATAAGTTCAAAAAATATATATCTAATGATTTATAATCATTAATTTTCAACGTAATTTAGTTGTTTTTTTGTCACTACTGCTATTTATAAATACCGTCAAATAATCGATCTTTAACGTTGATACTATCATCATTTAAATAATAATGATATTTATTGCTGGTGATTCATAGAGGGTATTTTTAGCTATGCTAAATTAGCTTAACTATGGTTTTAATTACACAGTAATAGATTTTAAGGAGATATTTTATGAAAAAATTACTTATAGCTACAGCAGTCAGCGCTGTTTTATCTACAACAGCACTAGCAGGTACTGAAAATATGTTTTATGTCAAAGCTAATGTTGGTGGAATAATCCTAAACAAAGCTAAAGATAAATATACTGGGCTAAAAATGAAAGGAAAAACAGCTGCAATTTTTGATTTAGGTGTTGGTTACTATGTCATGGATAATACTAGAGTTGATTTGACTTTCGTTACGCCAGTAAATCCTGAAATGAAAAAAACTGGTAAAGCTAATGACGGAGTTAATACTACAGTGAAACATAAAGGCACAATTTATGCCTTAATGGCTAATGGTTACGTAGATTTATTTGATATTAGTGTTGCTAAAGTCTTCGTTGGTGCTGGTGTTGGTTGGTCTCAAGTTAAAGAAAAAATGACTGATAGTGCTAATGGAAATGTCTCAAGTAAGAAAAAGAATAATGCTGCTTATCAGTTAACATTGGGTACTGCTGCTGAAGTAGCTCCTGGAGTTAATGCTGAATTCGCTTATAGATGGATCGATTTTGGTAAAACAAAAGCTAAGAAAGGTGAAGAAGCAAGTGGTACAACTGCTTATAAAGGACACAATTTATTGCTTGGTATCAGATTTGATATTTAATAATTGCATTTAATCAAGTGTGTTGAAGGACGCTAAGTAATTAGCGTCCTTTTTTATTGATAAACACATAGTTCTCATTTACTGATTTTAACAAATATAGTAGAATCTTTTATATGTCATGCTAACAGGTAGAAGATTCAAGAGCATTTGCGCTTTTCCGAGAAATGTCTACGGTTATCGCCGGCAGCTCGTGTGTCATCCCGAACTTGTTTCGGGATGACTACTGTGAGGTTCGGGATGACTACTATGTACGGAATTACTATGTACAGAATTGCATTAAGTTCAGTAATTTTAAAACCAAGTTACTAAACTTATACAGGATGATAGCGAGTGTTTCAAAAACCACTTCATGAACTAAGTAAAAACCAAATATATTTGAGGATAATTAAGAATTGAACGCACAAACTCCGGTAATCGAACTGATCAATGTCAGTAAAAGTTATTACAATACAAGTATTATTAAGAATCTTACTCTAGCTATCTATGCAGGTGAATTTATTTCGATACTTGGACCTTCTGGAAGTGGTAAGACCACTATACTTAGGTTGATTGCCGGTTTTGAAAACGCTGATTCAGGTGATATTATCATTGATGGCCAGAATGTAAATAAAGTCCCGCCTAACCGAAGAAAAGTTAATACAGTTTTTCAGAATTACGCTCTTTTTCCTCATATGTCAGTATATGAAAATATTGCTTTTGGCTTAACCATGGAAGGTAAAAGCAAAGATTTTATCCAAACTAGTGTTGATCAAGTATGTAAGATAGTAAGGCTTGACGGACTATCTGAGCGCAGGCCAAGTCAATTATCTGGCGGAGAACAACAACGAGTAGCAATTGCGAGAGCAATAATCAAACAACCAAAAGTATTATTATTTGATGAATCACTAAGTGCTTTAGACTATAAGCTCAGGCAAGAAATGCAGTTTGAATTGAAGCAGATACATAAAAAACTTGGCATTACCTTTGTGTTTGTTACTCATGATCAGGAAGAAGCTTTATCGATGGCAGATCGAGTAGTAGTAATGAGTAAGGGTCAAATAGAACAGATTGGTAATCCTATAGAAGTTTATGAATCACCAAAGAATCTTTTTGTAGCACAATTTGTTGGAGAGATTAATGTTTTTGATGGATTAGTTATGGAAGTTGATGGTGATAACCTTAAGGTAATCATTGAGGGTATAATTAATTATACTCTACCGAACGTTCATAACTTTAAAACAGGTGATAATATAAAAATATTACTCCGACCTGAAGATCTTAGAATAGAAACACTAGCTGAAACTTCAGATACTAGCAATAAGATTATTGGTGTTGTTGAGAGCACTATTTATAAAGGCGCTACGCTTGATTCATTAATTATATTAGCTAATGGCAAGAAGATAAAGGCTAGTGAGTTTTTTGACGAAGATGCTGAAAATTTTGAATATACCAGTCGACAAAAAGTAGTTGTCAGTTGGGTAGCTAATTGGGAAGTGATTTTAGCCGATGATTAGTAAAATTTCATTTAAGTCTAGTGCTATATCTCTTACCTTATTTTGGGTGTCGCTATTCGTATTAATCCCTAACAGTCTGATATTATTCACCAGTTTTTTAAAATATGACGAACTACAGTTAATTAACTTTGAATTTACTTTAGAAAATTATCGGGTAATTTTTACTAATACCTACCTCACTATCTATTTATATTCTTTTAAGATTGCTGCGCTTGCTACTATCTACAGCCTGATTTGTGGCTATCCATTTGCATATATTATTTCTCGCATTGAAAACAAGGTAGTTAAAAATTTATGTTTAATGTTTGCTATGATCCCTTTTTGGGTTAGTTCAATGATTAGATGCTATGCAATGATTCCAATATTGAGAACCAATGGTTTTATCAATAAGCTATTGCTCAAAGTAGGGGTTATTGAACAACCAATTAGTTTATTATATAATGATTATGCGGTAGTATTAGGCTTGGTTTATGCGCTAATTCCTTTTATGATTTTACCTTTATATCTAGCCTTAGAAAAGATAGATCGCATGTATATTGAAGCAGCGCTTGATCTTGGTGCTTCAAAATTTCAGGTTTTTTGGAAAGTGATTTTTCCCATGAGCTATCCTGGTATTATCTCTGGATGTATGTTTGTTTTTCTATCGGCTTTAGGAATGTTTTACATATCAGATATCCTTGGTGGAGCAAAAAACATGATGATTGGTAATTTAATTAAAAATCAGTTTTTGACTGTACGTAATTGGCCAGTAGGCTCAGTAATCTGTATGACGCTATTTATAATGATGGCATTCTGGGTGATATTATCTAAAGATAGTATGGATAAAACAAAATGATTAGGTGTTGTAAATTTATCTATACCATATTATTCTTATTAGCATTATATTTTCCAATTATGGTACTTATTACTAATTCGTTTAATGCGTCAAAATATGGAATAAATTGGGGCGGTTTTACTTTAGAATGGTATCAAAAGTTTTTATATAATCCTGCTTTAATTAAAGCAACAATTAATTCATTAACTGTATCAACAATTGCAGCAACATTGGCAACTATTATCGGCTGCATCTCGGTGTTTAGCTTTTTTAAATATGATTATCGTTTTAAAGAGTTTTCAA
Source organism: Candidatus Trichorickettsia mobilis (assembly GCF_034366785.1). Lineage (NCBI taxonomy): Bacteria > Pseudomonadati > Pseudomonadota > Alphaproteobacteria > Rickettsiales > Rickettsiaceae > Candidatus Trichorickettsia > Candidatus Trichorickettsia mobilis. The sequence goes on along the minus strand of NZ_CP112932.1, from coordinate 876,512 downwards.
AAGCTTTAATTTATCTAACACTAGTTATGCCTGAGATTGTGATGGGTATAAGCTTTTTAATTTGTTTCATGGTACTGCAAGTGCCATTAGGTTTTATTACTTTATTAATTGCCCACATTGCTTTTTGTTTACCATTTGTGGTAATTACGATCCTGACTAGGCTAAAATCTTTTGATAAAAATATTATTGAAGCGGCAAAAGATTTGGGAGCTAGTGATTTTTGTATTTTATGGAAAATTATAGTACCGATAATTTTCCCGACTATTTTATCTTCATGGTTGCTGGCTTTTATCATATCATTTGATGATGTTGTAGTGAGCCATTTTGTTACTGGTCCAACTTTTGAAATTTTACCATTATTAATATATTCTATGGCTAAGGTAGGAGTTAAGCCAGAAGTTAATGCTATTTGTGCAATTATTTTATTTTTATCTATTAGTTTAATAGTGACTGCCCAATTATTAATTATGAGGAATAAAAAATGAGAAAATTACTTTTTATTATTCTACTTTCAGTAATTTCGATCTCAGCTCAAGCAAATGAGCAGAAGTTATATATATATTGCTGGGCTGAAGAATTACCGCAAAAAGTTATAGATGAGTTTGTTAAAGAATCTGGGGTACAGGTAGTATTATCTACTTATGATAATAATGAGTCAATGTATTCAAAGCTGAAACTTTTAGGTGATAAAGCAGGTTATGATATTGTTTGTCCTTCAAGTTATTTTATCGGCAAAATGAAGCAGGATAAATTATTGCAATTAATAGATAAAAGTAAGATTCCTAGTTTTAAAAATATTGACCCAGATGCACTTAATCAATCATTTGACCCTAATAATGAATATAGCATACCATTTATGTTTTCTTATACTGGTATATTATACAATACTGCTTATATCAAAGATAATATTGACAGTTGGGGAGACTTATTTAATCCTAATTATAAAGGCAAAGTGATGTTGGTTGATGATATGCGAGAAGTTTTTCATGCCGCTTTAACTTTATTAGGATATAGCGGTAATGAAACGAATGAAGTCCATATAAAACAAGCATACGAGAAACTAACAAGCTTGATTCCTAATGTAAAATTATTTTCTTCTGAATCTACTAAGGTACCATACATTAGTGAAGAAGTGATTATTGGTATGAATTGGAATGGCGAAGCCTATATCGCCATGAAAGAAAATCCTAATTTAAAATTTATTTACCCTAAAGAAGGTGCTGTTTTATCATTTGATAATTTTTCTATACCAGTTGGTGCAAAAAATTTAGACAATGCTTATAAGTTTATTAGCTTTATTCATAGACCTGAAATTGCCAAGCAAATTGCTGAAGAACTAGGATATAGCGTACCAAATCAAGCAATGTTAGAAATTATTGATCCAGATTTAAAAAATAATCAGGCCATTTTTCCACCAAAAGAAGTGATTAAAAATGGGTTATTTCATGAAGATTTAGGAAAAGTAATTAATATTCATGAGATGTATTGGGAAAAACTAAAAACAAATAGTCAATTATAATTGACTATCAAATTGTTAAACTTCTGTACGTATACTGCGAGTAAATGAAAAGTTGAAAAAATTGCAGTGCGTAGCCTTGGATAGCAGTAGTCATACTGAACTCGTTCCAGCATCTTGAGAGTTCCTGACGAGATGCTGAAACGAGTTCAGCATGACAAACATTTTTACCAACTTTTCATTTACTCGCAGTATATAAGCGTTGCTAACCCTTCTCTATAAGTAGGATATTGGAGCTTGATCCCCAAATAATTTTTGATGCGATCATTTTTAATACGACGGTTATTGCTATAAAATTCTTGCGCCATCTCTGATAAAGCTGCTTGATGGTAGGGAATGATTGTTGGTGGTGGCAAACCAAGCAATGAAGCTGCGTACTGCATAACTTCATGCGATGGTGCTGGCTCATCATCACTTATATTATAGATGGCACCAGCCATTGATTTATGCATAGATATTTCTAATGTATTTGCAATGTCATCTACATGAATGCGAGAAAACACTTGTCCTTCTTTAAAAATACATTGTGCTTGTCCATGTTTTAATTGTTGAATTACGTTACGCTGTGGTCCGTAAATACCGGATAGACGAAATATATTAGTCTGAATATTAAGTCCTTGACCAAGAGTTAGCCAAGCAATTTCTGCCGCTGTGCGTTGTTCTGCGCGTTTATTACTACTTGGTTTTAATAAAGTATCTTCATCAACCCATGCTCCTTGATGATCACCATAAACTCCAGTACTAGAAAGATATCCTATCCATTGCAAAGAAGATCCATTTAGGTTACTGCGTAAATAATTACCGTATAACTCAAGAGTAGGATCTATTTGCTCTGTGGATGGTGGTATAGAAACCAGCAAATGTGTACTCTTAATCAATGCTTTTTGAATATTAGTATCAGCAAAATCAAACATTTCATAGCCAAGACATTGATAATCCCGACATTTATTGTAGTCTCGTGAAGTACCAGAAATATGCCAGTTCTTTGCAGCTAAATTTTTAGCTAATACACTGGCTGAATATCCTAATCCAAAAATAAATAAAGAATTTTTCATAATATAAAATTTATGTAGAGGTTAAAATCTAGGTGAAATAACAGAACATAGTTGATGCTTAGAAAAAGACATATAATAGTTAATCAATAATTAACTTATCAACTATAATATTATTTATACAACTATTAATAAGATAAATATATGTCTAAGATAAAATCGTATAATCCTCAACCAGCTCAAACCTCGTTTTTACAAAAATTATGTAATCTTCTAAGTGGTAAATCTTATTCTCATGACAAATCCTTTGAACAAGTTAATGAAATTACTATTGAAACTTCTACTACAGATGTAACTATTACGTTTAAAGAAAGCAATGCCAATATTATTGATTATTCAGCAAGTTGCTTAAATTTAGAATACTCACAACTTATTATTAAAAAAAATTTGGCTACAATAAGTAAGCTGCTAATCTGTGGCACTATAAAGGGGCTTAATTTAGCTTCTAATGCTTTAGGTGACAAAACCTCTATAACCTTAGCAGGAATATTTAATTTTTCTGTTCTAAAGTATTTAAATCTTAATAGCAATCTAATAGGAGATAAAGGTATAGAAGCTATATTTGCTAATTTGCCTTTATCTATTCAAGTCTTATATGTAGGTGACAATAAATTTGGAGATTGTGGTCTTATTACTCTGACAGAGAGATTACCTGAAATGCAAATTAAATTTCTTGATATCTGCTGTAATTCTATTAGCAGTATTGGTTTGAAACGGTTGGCTCTAACTCTACCACATACTAAGATAGTGTCTTTAGATGTACGTGGTAATTTTTCTAACAAAGAAGGAGTAGACTTTATTGAAAAAAATATCCCGCCCACTATTAAGTACCTAAATACTATGTGTTATAATTCAGAAAATATGGTGGAATTGGTAGGGAAAGTTATAGGAAATGCCATAGAGTATACTATTATAGGAAATGCCACAGAAGAGTATGCTAATTGTTAAATATAATGGACTGAAAAATTTATACAAAAATTGGCATCATCTATGGCCGTATACTGATATAAGCCTCCTGCTATTTTACAAAGTTCTATTTGTACTAGTTCTCCTGGAAACTTGCAATTATACCTTTTGACTTGTTTGCGATAATGCCTTTTCTTTTGTAAATATGATATATTGTTATTTTTAAAGATTTTATGAATAGTAGATAATGAAAGTGAAGTATCATATAATCTTTTGATCTCACTTTGTATTCTTCTAACGCCTGATTTACGTTCATTACGTAGAGATAGCACAAGCTTTGCTTGCTGGTCTGATATTTTCCTAGAAAAAGAATGAGGCCTACTGCTAAGTTCTTTTAATCCTGTTATCCCTTTCTCTTCGTAACGCTTTAACCATTTGCGTAAAGTAGAAGGCTTCTTGCTGCCTAAAATCTAATCGACAATTACAGTTGTCGGTAGACAATACATGACTACCTGTTTGCGGAGTAGATAAAAAGGTGGTATAAGAGCCAAAAAAGTACTTGTGTTTTTTTTACAAAGTAATAATCTATCAAAAATTCTCTAATTTGTAGTTCGAGAACTTGATTTATCTAAAACAGTTTGCCATGAAAAATATTAAAATAAATTATATTGCTGGTTTTGTACTGATAGTATATCCATTAATAATATGTTTTTTAGGATTCCTTTACTGGAATAAATTCGGAATTTCTACGTTTGAAATTATATGTATTATTGCCTCCTTTTATACTTTTTGTATTTCTGTGGGGGTAGGAATACACAGGCTATGGGCGCATGGATCTTACAAAACAAACAAATTTATCGAGTTTGTTTTAGCAGTAGTATCAGCTGGAACCTTGCAAGGACCAGTGCTTGCTTGGGTTTCTGATCATGATAAACATCATTCATATACTGATGTGTTAGGAAAAGATCCACATACTCCTCTAAAGTACTGCCTGCTAGAAGAAAATAAGAATGAGTATTCAACTAAAGGAAAATTAAAAGGTTTTTTTTGGTCGCATATAGGGTGGATGTTAGATGGCGGAGCGCCTAGAAAGCAAATAGAGAGGAGTGCTTTAAAGAGGTTAGGAAAAAACAAAATCATTATGTGGCAATTTAAAAATTATTGGAGTATAGCAATAATAGTAAATACATTAGTTCCATTTTGTATAGGTTATGCTATAGGTGGTAGTTTGCAATATTCCTTAGCTGGATTCATATTTATTGGTATTGGAAGAGCCATCCAGCAACAAGCAACTTTCTGTATTAATTCTGTAGTGCATTTTTTTGGAAGCAAAGAATATATAAATAGTACTGCAGGCGATATACCATCTTTATTTTTTGTGTTTCTTGGAGAGAATTGGCATAATTTTCACCACGCCTTTCCACGCGATTATAGGAATGGACACAAATGGTATCAATTAGATGTGCACAAATGGATAATAGCACTAATGGAAAAGTTAGGTTTGGCAAACGATGTTGTGAGAACACCTCGTGAACGGATTAAGGCAAAAGTTGAACTGACAAAACAGCAATTCTCTATTAACATAAAAAAGCAATTAAATGATATAGATACTATGTTAATTAAGTTAATCGAAACTTTAACAAAAGAAATGGACAAACATCTTAGTCAAGTTAGCACAAACGTAAGTAATAAATTAATAAAATTCAAACAGAAAGCTTTGTTTCTTGAAAAAAGAATGGAATATTTAATAAATAATTCTAATTCTATAAAACAAGAAGAAATAGAAAAAATTCTAATAAAACTTAAGCGGTTGGAATTAGATTCTAGCAAATATATTGCAACTCATTGCGAGTTTCGTTTTAAAATTTGATCAAAAATTTATAATGCTGGATAGGAATTGCAGATTTTTGTTTATGTGTACATATATGATTATAGACCATGATTTTTCAAAATTAGCCCTCTTCTAAGTATGTGATTTTGAGTACAATATCGTCGACCTTTAATTTTAGTAACAGTAAAATTTGGTAAAGCTTTCTCCAAATATCATAAACTGATGAGCAGGTATTTGGAGTATGGTTATTACTTCACCAATGAAGTAGTATTTTTTATATTGTAAATTTGCAATCATTTTAGTTCATGATGATCATTAACTATATTCTTTAAATATTTGGCAGGAGAGAAGCTGACAACGCTTCTTGGTTCAATAATCATTTGAGTTTTGGTCTGCAAATTTTGACCGGGTCTTGCTTTCTTATTATTGATACTAAAACTGCCAAACTTCTGCAATACTAACTTCTGCTCACTTTTTAAAATAACTTGCATCTGGTTAAAAATTTGATTTACTATTTCCTCACAAACCACGCCAGAGAATCCTAGTTTTGATTTTAGCATGGCAGCGATCTTTTCCTTGGTAATAGTAATAGAGTTTTGATTTGTAGTATTCATAATATTTTAATCTACTTTTGTGAGCGTTCATAAATGTTAAGTTTAAGCGTTTATATGCGACTTGCAAAGCTACAACCTGTCATTGCGAAGAGCTTTAGCTCCGAAGTAATCCAGAAACTCGGGGTTAATACTGGATTGCTTCGACCACTAACATGGTCTCGCAATGACAGGTTAAAAAAAACCGTAAACAACACTCTCCTACTTTTTTACTCGAGAACGACAATATAGTAAACTTTTATCTTTCTTTAAGTTTTTATCATCTAATAACTTATTATTTATAAAAAATTTATTCCTCAGATATAATATTGGCACTAGTATCATTTGTTAAACCTAATAATGCTGTTGTCTCTAGGTTTTCGATTGTATTTGATGATCCTAAATTAATTATAGTTTTCTGCTCATTGTAAGTTTCTAACGCTCCCAAATAATGGTTAATATTATCAAGCTTATCATATGATGTTTTTTGATCCCAGTGTTTTTTGTGCTGATTATACTCAGCTATATACTCACAAAGCTCATTAGTAAGAATATTATGTTTGATGTTAAAACCCTTTACTTCTATTTTAAACTCAATAGTAATGTTCTTCTCGATTAAAGATGATAAAAAACCGTTAATACCTGTTGCATCACTTGCACTCAGACTAATACTGCTTATTTTGGTTCCTGGTAGAATTGTAAGTAAATCATTTATTTGTTTCCAGCTTAATGGATTATTTTTATCAAAAACAATTATTTCAATTTGCTCATCTATAAGCTTCTGCCGTAACTCGGCGCAATGATCGTCTTTAATCAATTGTAATGCGTCCTTAAATGAGTTTGCAGATTTTTGTTCTAAAACATCAATCAAAGCTTCACGTTTAGCAGTATCAATACCTACACGGTCCCAAAGATTTCCATACTTGTTAAGCAAGTTAGCGCATGACAGCATTTCTGCATGTATTTTACTATCGGCTTTAATATCATGACCAGCACCATTAGCACAAAGAAAATCCTCTAACTCCTCTTTATTACATCCTCCTTTAACCAAGTAATAGTAAATATCGTTGGGCTTCGTTATGCCATCGTATGGCAAGTATTTCTTGTACGCATTCATCCTATCGTACTCATCAACTATTGCTTCCAATATATCGGTGAGAACCATTTCTGGATGAGTTTCCAATGTGTGTTTGTGTGTATTTGGTTGGATTATCTTAGAGACAATCTCACATATACCTGGAATCGATGATTTATTATCGTATAGGTATGTGCATAACACCTGAAATATTTTACCTCTAAATTCATTCACCACTAACTTAAATTGATCACCGCCACCAAAATAATGCTCTATAAAAGCATCTTTATTCTTGAATCCTGTCCAAGCTTCCATAACCCATCCTTGTAGTTGCTCTTCTGTGTATTCATAATTACCTACATTTAATTTTGGAGCATCTTGTGGTTGCAAAGATTCATGTTTACTATCAATGACACTAAGCAGCTTTTTTATTGTACCATTACTACAACTGAGTCCTTTGTCTGCAGAATAGGTGGTACTCATATCTACTAGTTCAGCGCAAAGATTAATAAAATTACTACACAAATTCGTGTTATCATTAGGATTTTCTTCAGTAATTCCTAACATTGCATTAAAAACTAAAGCAAGAACTTCGTTAAAAGTTGTTTCCTCATTACCTATTTTACAGCTATTTTTTGCTACTATTTCTATAGTATTTAGTGCTTTTGCAAAAAATTTCTTAGGATCTAATATAATATCCGTTAGCTCTTGCTGCTCTTCTGCATTTTTGTTTTTGTATTCTGTTGCCAATTTTGCTTGTAATAGGCTATCTTGCGCTTGTTTTAGAGTCTCCCTGGCCTTAGCATTTATTAATAATAATGGTATAGAGATTAATTTTTGATCTTGGGTAGGTGATGCGAAAATATTGCCTAATTCTGTAATAGCATTGTTAATAACCGGAAATAAATCTTGATATAGATCTGTAACAACCATAAAATTCTCACGTAGTTGTAATAATAACTCTTTGGAGCGCTTATCGACACGGCTATCATGAGAGGATTGACCAGCATTAGCAATATCTGCTTCTTCAGAGTGTGCTCCTTTTTCTTTATATTTAGCTCCATGATTTAACAAAAATTGCAACATCTCTGGATCATTATCATAACAATCCAAAACTGTCCAACCGCTTGGAGTCCGTTCATTGATGTCAAATAAAGGTAAGCCATTCTCATCTTTTTGTCCTAATAAGTATTTCATTGTACGTTGATCTTTGTTGTGATCACGTGCAGTAAAATGTAAAATATTTTCACCGAGATTATTTTTCATCTTAATATCTGTCATTTGGCTGCCATCACTATTTTTCAGGTTGAATAGTAGCTTAAGGATTTCCATCTTATTATCCCCCGCAGCCCACATCAAAGGAGATGCACCCGCATGTTTATCTACCTGATTGACGTTTACCAGCGGATTGCCATTACCATCTTTCAGATCAAGTAGTATTCGAACTATCCCCAAATTACCAAAGAGAATATGCTGAATTAAAAAAGTATTACCTTCGTAATTGTATTCATTAAAGTTTACTGCTGGTATTCCATTACTATCTGTTAGAGTTAATAATTGATTTAACTCATATACGCTGAGCTTGCGTTCACTACTAGCCCATTTAAAAAGAGATACACCAACATAAGGCACATTATACAGTAGATCGGGATGGTCTTGCACAATCTTTTTTAGTACTTCCATACGACTCTCATAATAATCTTTTGGTATAAATATTTGATCATGCTCAGTAATATACCGCGCATTAAATACATCTAGTTGAGTAATAGTACTATTACCGGCAGCCAATTTTTGCTCTAAATCAGTATAAAAATCCATATGAAATTTTTTCTTCGCATCCTTACGTTGTTCATTCCATTCTTCCGTATATTTAGCTTTCAATTTGTTCTCTATAATAATATAATGCTCTCTAAATTTTGTCTCCTTATTCATATAAAGTTCATTAAGTTCTTTCTTCTTAACCTCAAATTCTTGAGCTTTATAAGATGTTTGCAATTTTTGGTATTCATTAGTATAGGATGTTTTAAATTCTTTGTGCTTAGTATTAAATTGTCTTAAAAATTCTTGTACTTCAGTATTACTCGTATAAAACTCTTTAAAAGTACCATAGTTCTCCTTATAGTAATCGTTAAATGCTTGATTTCGCTCAGTATAATACTGTTTTAACTCACGTGCATAATCACCTCCTATAAGAGATATTAATTCCTGATTAACCTCAAATTTACTAATGGACTTTTGAGTAGATTTTGGCTTAATAGCAATCTTTTGGGGAACAATCTTTCTTTTTGACATATTAGCAATCTCATTAATTTTTTGTAATTTAGTTTAAAGATTCTTATTAGAATATAATATCTAAGTATCTATACACAATAAAATAATATAAATTTCTATAAATGTCAATGAATTTACACACATATATATAAAAGAATGATATATTTATATTAATATATTAAGAAAATATATCATTCCAACTTCGATTTTATAGCATATACACTCTGTGTAAGTGAAAAATTGGTAATGTCATCCCCTGAATTTATTTCAGGATCTCTCGCTAATTGATGAGATCCCGAAACAACCCGTGAAGCAAGTTCAGGGCATGGTTCGGGATGACATTAGACTTCTCTAGCAAACTCAAGCATGAGAGAGGATTTGAAGGAGACACGGAACCTAGACCCGCAGGTACTCGAGAGTGTTCAATATAAAAATAGAGCACGTCATTGCGCAGGTGTTGTCGAAGCAATCTAGTTATAGTTACTCGTTTTACTGGACTGCTTCGACAACACCCGCGCAATGACGAGGTGTGGTGGGGTAGTGTTTATACCTTTCTTTTCCTTAACTTGACGCGTATGGTTCATTGAACACTCTCTTTAAATGTGTTTATATTTTAGAGAGTATTCAAGGATTTGTGTTAATTTTCACCAAGTATATAGCGCAGACCCCCAAGTTAACCCCGCCCCAAAAGCTGTAAAAAGGATAATATCGCCTTCGTTTAGTGCCTCTGAGGATTTTAATTCAGAGAGAGCCAAGGGAATTGATGATGCCGAACAATTGGCATGTTTAGCTATTGTTTTTATTACTTTATTCTCGTTGATATTAAGCCGCTCAACAATCGATTGAATAATTCTGATATTAGCTTGATGAGGTATAAAATAGCTAATATCATCAATAGTTAAATTGTTTTTTACTAAAATCTCGATAACCGAATCAGTCATTTTTTCTACAGCATTTTTAAATAAAGCTGGACCTTTCATTTTAATTTTACCACTTTGGCCATTAGAACTCACCCCGCCATCAGTATATAGCAGATCGCCATAACTACCATCAGAATATATCTGGCTATCAATTATCCCAGAATTCATCTCTGTTCCAGGAGATACAACTAATGATCGGTTATCAGAGGCGCTCTTACGTTGTAGCACTACTGCTCCAGCACCATCACCAAATAATACGCAAGTACTTCGATCACTCCAATCTAATAAAGATGACATTTTTTCTGCGCAAATTAGTAATATGGTATTATATTTTCCAGATGCCACTAGACTATCGGCTATTTGTAGCCCATAAATAAAACCAGAACATACTGCTTGTAGATCAAATGAGGGAGTATTTTTTAATGCAAAATATCCTTGTACTTTAGTAGCAGTAGAGGGAAAACTATTATCCGGCGTTGTTGTACAAACAATGATTAAATCAATATCAGTAGGTAGTAAATTGGCGTCTTGCAAAGCATGTTCAGCAGCTTTGAATGCCAAATGTGAAGTATATTCATCACTAGCTGCTAGATGTCTTTGTAAAATTCCGGTTCTTGATTTTATCCACTCATCTGTAGTATCAACAAACGACTCTAGATCTAGGTTACTTACTATTTTTTTTGGTAAATAGCCACCACATCCAATAATTTTACACGTCATATAATCTTATGCACCTCTAGACCTATAAAATCAGGATTCCACTAATGATAAGTTACTATCAAACTGCTTCATCAGTAGCTATTTTTTTAGCAATCACTAATCGCTCATTATATGTTCCATCAATTAATGACATATGATGTGGTAGCTTATATTCACCAGTACGACTATCAACTACCACATTGATCTTACCTAATGCATGATGAGCACGACGCATGTTACGACGTGATTTTGATGTTTTCTTTTTTGGTACTGCCATTTAAAACCTCATTTAAAGTACAAATTATTAACAGACCTTTTATAGTACTAAGTGCTGTTCACGCAACAATTTACTCAAGTCAATTAAAAAGTATTTGTCAAAGACCCGCGCAGTGTACTATATTTCAATTCTGAAATCTAGATTATATTTAAGCAACAATATGAAAATTTTTATTCCTATACTAACCTTAATATCAATGTTGTTATTTACTAGTAGCTGTCAAACACTAGATGTAAGAGGACAATATGTTGACGATAGTACTGTCAATAAATTAGAAAACAAGAACTTAACTAAAGCGGGGGTAGAAGAGTTAATCGGTACTCCAACTATTATTCCGGATTACACTCCAGATACTTGGTATTACGTACATAGGTTTATGGGAAAACGCGCCTGGTTTCAACCAAAAACTATTGAACAACGAATTGTAAAAATAAAATTTACTAAAGATGATATTATCGAAGAAGTCGTAGTATTAAATGATAACCACACAGAAGATATTGAAGTGGTAAGTGAATATACTAAAGCTTATGGTACAGAACAGAACGGCATTCAAACTTTTATTAAGAATATTGGTAGATTTAATAAGACTACTGATGGCAAGAAGAAACGTAGTAAAAAATAAAGGTACAAATGATTACTCCTAATGACGTTACCAAAATCGCAAAATTAGCCAAATTACATTTTACTACTGACGAGATTACAAATTTTGCCAAAGAATTAACTGAGATCATGGAGATGATAGATACATTAAATGAAGTTGATTGTAGTAATATTACTCCCCTAACTTCTGCTTGTGATATAACACCAAGAATGCGTCAAGATGTTGTTACGAGTGCTAGTATTGCCGATGAATTGTTTGCTAATGTTCCTGATAATAATGCAAATTTTGCCAAAGAAATTAAGTGTTATATAGTTCCTAAAATATTAGAGTAAATTAGATAGCATTTGAATCATATAAAAGAAGTTGCAATATGGATGAACTAACAAAATTAACGATTAGCCAAGCTTTAAGTGGTTTACAAAATAAGCAGTTTTCAAGTGTAGAACTAACTGAGGCTCATATTAATCGGATAATTCAACATAGAAAATTAAATGCCTATATTACAGAGACATTAGAGCTTGCTCTAGAGCAAGCTAATGTTGCTGATCAACATTACCGAGTTCAACAAGCTCGTAAGCTTGAGGGTATTCCTGTAGCCGTTAAAGATTTATTTTGTACTAAAGGAGTTAAAACTACTGCTGCTTCTAAGATACTTGCTAATTTTGTGCCGACATATGAATCCAGAGTTAGTCAGAATATTAAAGATCAAGGAACAATCATGCTGGGTAAAGCTAATATGGATGAATTTGCTATGGGTTCAGCGAATATTACCAGCCATTTTGGTAACGTTATTAATCCATGGCGAGCAAATAATACTACTCAAGATTTGGTGCCAGGTGGTTCATCAGGCGGTTCTGCTGCAGCAGTTGCCAGTTTTACTGCCATGGCTGCGCTAGGTAGCGATACTGGTGGTTCCGTTCGTCAACCTGCGGCATTTACTGGTATAGTAGGTATGAAACCTACATATGGTCGTTGTTCTAGATGGGGAATGATTGCTTTTGCAAGCTCTCTTGATCAGGCCGGGATTTTTACCAGGACTATAGAAGATACTGCTCGAATGTTAGAAGTAATGATGGGATTTGATGACCTGGATTCAACTTCGATAGATACACCAGTACCAGAACTTGTATCTGCATGTAGCAAATCAGTAAAAGGTATGAAGATAGGGGTGCCAATGAGTTTGATGACTGCTCCAGGAATTGCAGCAGAGATCATTAATATGTGGCAGGAAACCATTACCATCCTTAAACAAGAAGGAGTAGAAATTATTAATATCGATTTGTCGCACTCTAACTATGCCATTCCTACCTACTATGTTATCGCTTCTGCTGAAGCTTCATCAAATCTTGCCAGATATGACGGTATTCGCTACGGTCATCGAACGAAAGAGGAGCGAATAAGCATTGATGAACTTTATTCTTTAACACGCTCAGAAGGATTCGGTGCCGAAGTAAAACGTCGAATAATGATTGGCACTTATGTATTATCAGCAGCATTTATGGATGCTTATTATTTAAAGGCACAAAAAGTACGCAGGTTAATTGCCAATGATTTTAAAACAGCTTTTACTACAGTTGATGCAATAATACTACCGTCAGCACCGTCAGCTGCTTTTGGCGTTAACGAAAGACAAGATAATCCGGTAACTATGTATTTAAATGATATATTCACTATACCGGCTAGTCTTGCTGGTCTGCCATGTATCTCTGTACCAGCTGCTCTTTCTGCGCATGGATTGCCCTTAGGGATGCAAATTATTGGCTCTACTCTTGACGAATATAATGTTCTCAAAGTGGCTGCAGCCATTGAGCGCACAAGAAGCAATGTCAATTTTATACCGGGAGGGTTCTAATGGCTTACGTCATCGGAGACTGGGAATACGTAATCGGGCTTGAAGTTCACGCACAAATATCATCTAAATCCAAACTTTTTTCAGGTAGCTCTACTTCGTTCGGAGCAACGCCAAATTCCCAAGTATCATTAGTAGATGCAGCGATGCCAGGAATGTTGCCGGTATTAAATGAATATTGTGTACATCAGGCCATCAAAACCGGTTTGGCTTTAAATGCTAAAATTAATTTATATTCAGTATTTGACCGTAAGAATTACTTCTATCCGGATTTGCCTCAAGGTTATCAAATTTCACAATTTTATCAACCGATAGTACAGAATGGCCAAATCACTATTACTCTTGAAGACGGAACGGCAAAAACTATTAGAATAAACCGCTTACATCTTGAACAAGATGCAGGAAAGAGTTTACATGATCAGTCTCCTACTTCAAGCTTTATTGATTTAAATCGCTGTGGTATCGCTTTAATGGAAATAGTTACTGAGCCGGATATGAGCTCTCCATTTGAGGCAGCAGAATATGTAAAGAAGCTTAGAAGTATATTGCGTTGCATTGGTAGTTGCGATGGCGATATGGAAAAAGGATCATTGCGTTGTGATGCGAATGTATCAGTACGCAAAGCCGGTGCGCCGCTTGGCACTAGATGTGAGATCAAAAACATAAATTCTGTGCGTCATATTGCCAAAGCCATAGAATTTGAAGCGCTGCGTCAGGTGAGTATTTTAGAAAATAATGGTATAATTGCACAGGAAACCAGATTGTTCGATGCTGACACCGGCGAGACCAGAACTATGAGATTAAAGGAAGACTCTCAGGATTATCGTTATTTTCCTGACCCTGATTTATTGCCGGTAAAATTATTACCAGAGCTGGTTGATGATATTGCTAAAACATTGCCAGAATTACCTGATGCTAAAATGACCAGATATGTCAAAGAGTTAGCTATTAGTAATTATGATGCTGAAGTGATTGTAATGGATGAAGCAGTAGCTAAATATTTTGAAGCAGCAATAAAAATTGCTAATCCCAAAATCGTAGCTAACTGGATCACTAGCGAATTATTCGGCAAGCTAAATAAAAATAATATAGAATTATCAGAGTGTAAGATTACGCCGTTAATGCTTGGGAATATGGTTAAATTGATTGAAGATGAGGTGATTTCCGGGAAAATTGCCAAAACTGTCTTTGAAATCATGTTTGATAATGGTACTTCGCCACAACAAATTATTGAAGAACAAGGGTTGGTACAAGTTTCCAATCAAGATGAGATTTTGTTGGTTATCAATCAGGTATTAGAAGATAATGTAGAATCTGTAATTGCATATAAAAATGGTAAAGAAAAGCTATTTGGCTTTTTTGTTGGTCAAATAATGAAAAAAACCAATGGTAAGGCAAATCCATCATTGGTTAATGAGTTGTTGAAGAACCAATTATTGGCAAATTAATTTGGATAAGTTATGAAAAAAGCTATTTTATTCTTAAGTGCTATAGTGTTATTTAGTACTCAGGTAATAGCAGAAACAAAATGCTTTTTAGTTAAAGAAAATAACAAAGTCATCAAACAAGAGGGGAACTGTAGAACGCGCCATGCCCCTGAATCCACTTTCAAGATTCCTCTCAGTCTGATGGGTTACGACGCTGGAGTCTTAGAGAATGAAACTCATCCTGAGTGGCCGTTTGAAGAAGGTTATGATCTTTTTATTAATGTTTGCAAGGGAGCTCATAATCCTAGAACATGGATGAGAGATAGTTGCGTTTGGTATTCCCAAGTTTTAACGCAAAAACTTGGAATGGAGAAATTTACAGATTATGTCGTAAAATTTAACTATGGGAATCAAGATGTTTCAGGAGATAAAGGCAAAAATAATGGACTAACCAACTCGTGGCTGTCAAGTTCTCTTGAAATTTCACCTGAAGAACAAACGATATTTTTACAAAAATTAGTTGATCACGCATTGCCTGCGAGTGAAAAATCTTATTCCATGACAAAAAATATCATGTTTAGAGAAGAATTGTCAGGAGGGTGGAAGCTTTATGGAAAAACAGGAAATGGTCGGCTACTAAACTTGGATAGAACTAAAAAATTAGAGCTACAGCATGGCTGGTTTGTTGGTTGGATTGAAAAAGACGGGCGAATCATTATATTTGCAAGCCACATTACAGATGATAAAAAACAAGACACTTTTGCAAGTTTTAGAGCGAGAGATGAAGCAAGAAACAAATTGTGGAAATTAATTGATGAGTTAGAAAAATAACTCGAGAGGTCTACTAATGGCTATTACGATTCATTCCGCAGAAGATTTTGCTAAGATGCGAATAGCAGGAAAATTAGCTGCGGAAACATTAGATTTTATTACTGATCATGTATATCCAGGAGTAACGACAAATCATTTAAATGATTTGTGTCATGATTTCATTATTGCTCATAAAGCTATTCCAGCACCATTAAACTACCGTGGATTCCCGAAATCAATTTGTACTTCAGTAAATCATGTAGTGTGTCATGGTATTCCAAATGATCGACAATTAAAAGATGGTGATATTGTTAATATTGATGTTACTGTCATTGTTGATGGCTGGCATGGGGATAATAGTCGAATGTATTATGTTGGCAACATTGGTATTAAACAAAAACGTCTGATTCAGATTACTTATGAAGCGATGATGCTAGGCATAGAACAGGTAAAACCAGGAGCACATCTTGGTGATATAGGACATGCAATCCAAAGCTATGCTGAAAAGAATAATTATTCTGTAGTTAGAGATTATACAGGTCATGGTGTCGGAAAGATCTTTCATACCGAGCCGACAGTATTTCACCACGGAACGAAGGGTACTGGAGCAATTTTAAAGGAAGGTATGTTTTTTACCATTGAGCCGATGATCAATGCTGGGGCTCCTGATACTATCTTAAGTCGCTTGGATGGTTGGACTGTTACTACACGTGATAAATCTTTATCAGCACAGTTTGAACATACTATCGGCGTAACTCAAACTGGTTACGAAATATTTACCTTATCACCAAAAAATCTGCATTACCCTCCATATGCAAGATAATCAATTGCAACCTCATTATATTGGTCACCGATCACGGTTACGGCAAAAAGTCTTAGATCATCAGCTAGACAGTTTTGCAGATTATGAATTATTGGAATTATTACTGTTCACAGCTATTCCTAGACGAGATGTTAAACCTATCGCTAAAAAATTACTAAACCAATTTGGTGGGTTATCTAATTTAATTAATACTGATAAAGATAAATTATTATTAATTGAAGGTATTAATAAAAATTTTTGTACCAACCTTTATGTGGTACGTGAACTTCTCAATAGAGTATTAAAACAAAAAATTGTAAATAATAATATTATTGGTTGCTGGAGCGACCTACTTGACTATTTAAAATCAACAATGGGAAGTTTAAAAATTGAACAGTTTAAAGTACTATTTCTAAATAAGAAAAATATTTTGATTGCTGATGAGTTAATGTCGGTAGGTACTATTGATCAAGCAGCAGTATATCCTAGAGAAATCATTAAACGTGCTTTATTTCATGAAGCTGGAGCAATTATACTGACTCATAATCATCCTAGTGGTAGTCCCACACCATCAAAAAGCGATTTAGAACTAACCAAAAAAATAGTAGAAGTTTGTAGCGCCGTTAGTATTTCTGTCCATGACCATGTCATTATTGCTGGTGGAGAATATTATAGCTTTAAGTCAAACTTATTATTATGACTTCTCATATTGTACAATTAAGTGCATTATTTTTGTTGGCTTTAGCAGGATCTTGCATCATCACCAAATTACTAATTAAACAATTATGGTTATTTGGTATAGTAGATAAGCCTGATAATCGAAGAGTTCATCAAGTAACTACGCCACGCGGCGGCGGGCTTGCTATGGTACTGGTACTAATTGTTTTGGGAAGCACATTCGAGTATTTTTTTTTCAATCAAATGACTGGTATTTTTAAGTTATTACCATTATTTTTAATAATTGCTCTAGTATCATTTTTAGACGACATAAGGGCTATTTCAGTATTAACAAGATTTATCATTCATTTAGTTTGTTCAGCATTAGCGGTCTTGTTATTTTTATACCCAGCAACTTTATTGCATCAAGAAGTACCAGTATTTATAGATTTTATCTTTGCAACAATAGCACTCACCGCATTTCTAAATATTTATAATTTCTTAGATGGTATTGATGGCATTACCGCAGTAGAATCAATTCATTTATCAATAACCATATTGTTACTGTGCTATTTGAAATATGAGATAATCCTCAACGTAAAGCTTATAATAGTTATTGCAGTAATATTACTTGCATGCTCTATAAGTTTTTTAATATTTAACTGGTCTCCAGCTCAAATATTTATTGGTGATGTTGGTAGTATTGGCCTTGGTTTTCTAATAGGAATATGTCTGCTATTAATTTCAGCTTCAAGTGCGCGCCTATTCGCCGCAGCAAGCATTGCTAGCCTTTATTATTTAGCTGATGGCGGTTTAACTATACTAATTAGATTGATTAATAGAGAAAGAATCTGGCAACCACATTTAAAACATTTCTTTCAACAAGCAATAAGAAATGGTTTTACCAATAAGCAAGTAGTGTGGCGAATAATATTTTGCAATTTATTATTAATGATATTTGCGATTAGTGCCTTATACTATCCGGCATTATCTATTATGTGTGCTATATTAGTAGTAATGACTACGCTAGTCAGTTTCAGCAGCAAAAAATGAGATATATACTTTAGTTGTAACTGTTCACGAATTTTTGCTGTTGCAAATACCTTTTTCTGTTCAGCTCGCAATGACGATTTCTCTAAACTTATGAACGCTCACTTCTAGTTAGATAAAGTTGGTAGACAAAGATCAACTTTAAAAAGTGCTAGGAGTCTTGGAGCCGGGCAGCGGAGGTCGAACATAGCAACGACGCCAATTTTTGAAGTTCATCGAGTATACCGCTACTAATTTTTATAACATGTTAATGGCATGTTCAAGATATAATCCCAAATAGCTTCCCATCCCTTATTATGTTGTGCCACATCAAAGATATGCTGATGTACACAAGCTGAATCACTAGCTTGAACAAATTTATCAGCTATAAAAGGAGGTACTATAGTATCTTTTCCTCCTGATATATGTAACTGTGGTATATTACGTATTTTCGCTGCATAATCAATAGGATTGAGTGAACCTAGCATTGGCTTAACATTCTGATATTTGTTAAAGCTAATATGATCAAGATTTCCTGAAATAGTAATAATGTCTTTGACTGACTTATTTCTGGCAGCAATTAATACTGCGATACCACCACCACCTGAGTAACCAACTATACTAAATGGCAGCTCATTATTGGTAACATTGATGACCTCATTCAAGGAAGCTACTACTTCATCAGACATTCTTAAATTAGTCCAATAAGACTGATTACAGTTAGGATTCAAATTCATAAGAGTAAACTGGCATGGACGTGCTATATACACAACATTAGGTCGGCTATCTAAAGCAGCCAGTTTTAATAACATTGGACGTACAGGAGTTGGATTATCAGAAATACTATAACGCCCTGTATAAGCTAAACCATCGCCTTCAATATAAAACACATATGGCAAGTGTTTATTACTGATTCTTTGATAAGTAGTAATCCAGAAATTACCGCCTTTGACTAATTTTTTGGTAAAGCCATTTGAATTACCAACAAAATCTGAGTCAATATTTCTAGTTATAACATTAGTAGTATGACAAGCAGACAAAAGCATACTGCCAATCATTAAGGTAATAAATATCCTTAACGATTTATTAAGAAAGCTAGAGGCGCTTCTACAAAATAACGAGCATACTCCGCATATCTCAAAAATTGAATTCCAAAATAAGGAGCGAGCACCGGAACATAGTAAGCTATTTGAGGAGCGGAGCTTCTGCAATTTTGGAAGAGCAATTCTTGAAAGATGCGGAGTATATATGTTAAAAAGGTATTTCATCATCAAGCTCACTATGATCAAAATTACTATTATTATTCTTTGGTAGCATTGACTCTAGGCCACTACCAGGATTCTTGGCATCAAGCAAAATCAGATTAGCGTTAAAATTTTGCAACACAATCTCAGTAGTATATTTTTCATGACCAGCTTGATCAACCCACTTACGCGTTTGCAAACTACCTTCTATATATATTTTGCTACCTTTTTTTACATAATTTTTGATAATACCAACTAATCCCTCATTAAATACTACAATGCGGTGCCATTCCGTTTTTTCCTTGCGTTCACCAGTAGCACGATCTTTCCAAGATTCACTAGTTGCAAGGCTTAACGTTATTATTTCCTTGCCTTCACTAGTAGACCTTACTTCTGGATCACGCCCTACATTACCAATTAATGTAACCTTATTTAAACTATTAACCATAAATTTATATCGACCCAATCAAAAATTAGCTACCTGAACTATTAGCAAATAACTATATTATTTTTAATAGCTATTGCAATAATAAAAGAAATTCTCCTATAATGCCATAGGTTTTTTAACTACCAATTCAACTTATGCAAGAATATATAAAAGTACGTGGAGCAAAGCAACATAACCTTAAAAAGGTTAATGTTGATATTCCACGCAATCAACTAGTTGTAATTACCGGACTTAGTGGATCTGGAAAATCTTCACTTGCATTTGACACTATTTATGCAGAAGGACAAAGACGATATGTTGAAAGCTTATCTTCTTATGCCAGACAATTTCTCCATCTGCAAAATAAACCAGATGTTGAATCAATCACTGGCTTATCCCCAGCCATCGCCATTGATCAAAAGACCACTTCTAGAAATCCTCGTTCTACAGTAGGAACTATCACTGAAATTTATGATTATCTGAGGTTATTATATGCCAGAATTGGTATACCTTATTCTCCAGCCACGGGATTGCCTATAAAAAGTCAAACCATTTCGGAAATGGTGGATATAGTGCATAACCTGCCACCAGGAATCAAACTTTACATTTTGGCACCAATTGTTAGATCGCAAAAAGGCGAATTCCGCCATGAAATGTTAACACTAAAAAAACAAGGATTTCAGCGACTAATTATTGATGGCATAGTATATAACATTGATGAATTACCAAAACTTGATAAAAACAAAAAACATGATATTGAAGTAATTATTGATAGAATTATGGTAGCAGATGACCTTGGCAACAGAACAGCTGATAGTATTGAATTAGCTCTAAAGCTTGCAGATGGGATAATTTGTATTGAGATTGTTGAAGTACCTGAATGTATGGATGGATCTCAAAATTTAAATGAGCATGCTCAAGGTGATAGGATAATTTTTTCTGAAAAATATGCTTGTCCTATTTCCGGATTCCAAATTGCTGAAATTGAACCGCGTATTTTTTCATTCAATAGTCCATTTGGCGCTTGTAGCCACTGTGAAGGTCTAGGCAAGGAAATGTTTTTTGATCAAGAATTAATAGTACCAAATCCAGCTTTAAGCATTAAGAATGGCGCTATTGCTCCATGGGGGAAGGAACTATCCAAAATTTTCTTAGATACTATTACTGGCCTAGCCAATCATTATCAATTTTCATTAGATACACCTTTTGCCAATTTACCTGAAAATATCAAAAAAATATTATTTTATGGTTCTGATGGCGAAATAATTAATTTTAAATATTACGACGGTGTCAAGTCACAATTAGTAGCTCAACCTTTTGCCGGTATTATCCCTAGCCTAGAGGAAAAATATCGTAAAGCTGATTCTACTTGGCTAAAAGAAGATCTGATAAAATTTAAAACTGAATATGATTGCAGCATTTGCAATGGTTACCGATTAAAAGCAGAATCTTTATGCATAAAAGTTGCTGGCTTAAATATTGGTGAGGTCACTAAAATGACTATAGTTGAAGCCAAAGACTGGTTTGAGCAATTGGAATTCAAGTTAAGTAGCAAACAATTATTTATTGCAGAACAAATTTTAAAGGAAATCTCTGAGCGGTTGACATTCTTGTTAAATGTTGGACTTGATTATTTGAATCTCTCACGAGAATCAGGGACTTTATCAGGTGGTGAGAGTCAGCGTATACGTCTGGCATCGCAAATCGGTTCAGGCTTAAGTGGTGTGCTATATGTACTTGATGAACCATCGATTGGCCTGCATCAGCGTGACAATGCCAGATTGATTGCTACTCTTAAAAATCTTCGTGACCTTGGCAATACGGTACTAGTGGTAGAACATGATGAAGAAACCATGATCGAGTCTGATTATATTATCGATGTTGGTCCTGGAGCTGGTATTCATGGTGGACATATAATTGCTCAAGGCACTATTGAAACAATCAAGACTTGTGCTACCAGTATTACTGGGCAATATTTAAGTAAGCAAAAATGCATAGCTACAAGAATTAGTGAAAATATTAATCGTCATGATAAAACTATAGAATTACTAGGTGCAACCTCCAATAATTTACAAAATGTTAATCTTACCATTAAACTTGGTACTTTTACGGTAATTACTGGAGTTTCAGGCAGCGGTAAATCAAGCTTAATTATCAACACACTTTATAAAGCAGCGTTAAAGTATTTAGAACCAACTGCCAAAGTTCACCCAGGACACTACGAAATGATTAAAGGGCTAGAACATGTAGATAAAGTTATTGATATTAACCAATCACCTATAGGCCGTACACCAAGGTCTAATCCAGCTACTTATACCGGCGCATTTACCTTTATTCGAGATTGGTTTACCGATCTGCCAGAGTCAAAAGCAAGAGGCTATAAGGTCGGTCGGTTCTCATTTAACGTCAAAGGCGGACGTTGTGAAGTATGCCAGGGAGACGGAGTAATTAAAATAGAAATGCATTTCTTACCAGACGTATATGTTAAATGCGATGGATGTAATGGTCATCGCTATAATCGAGAAACACTAGAAGTTAAATATAAAGATAAATCAATCTCTGATGTTTTGGAAATGACTGTTGAAGATGCAATGAATTTTTTTGAAAAAGTACCAGCAATATATGAGAAACTATCTACTTTAAATGAAGTGGGACTAGGTTATGTTAAAATTGGTCAATCTGCTACCACATTATCAGGTGGAGAAGCTCAGCGCATAAAATTGGCAAAGGAATTATCAAAACGCTCTACTGGTAAAACCTTATATATATTGGATGAACCAACTACGGGGTTACATATTGATGATATCAGTAGATTACTTAAAATTTTGTATAAACTTGTTGATATGGGCAATACCGTGTTAGTAATAGAACATAATATGGATGTAATCAAAACTGCCGATCATATTATTGACATTGGCCCAGAGGGAGGAGACAAAGGCGGTAGAATTGTAGCTACTGGTACTCCAGCTGAAATTATCGCTTGCGCCGAGAGCATTACCGGGCAATATTTGAAACATTATATGTAATTTATATAATCTCGAGTAAGGAGCGAGCGTTCACGATTTTTAAAATTGAACGCTACTATAACGCTTTCATGTCATCTGAGCTGAGGAGTGCACAAGCCATTAATGCAATCTAGGAATCAACTCAAAGAGATGATAAAGACTGAACAATTGCTTCAATTTTTAATAAAATCTTAGCTCAGATGTATGATATATACACTAGTCTTATTAACGCACTCGATGTCATTCCCAGCAACGGCGGGAATCTAGGAATAAAAGCCTCAAATGCTTAGATGTACGCTGGATTCCCGCCGTTGCTGGGAATGACATCGTGGAGGCAGTTTGTTGTCAAACTCACCATCTGTATACTTGATACGATAAAGGTTTGCCAAGGACGTGAATAGATACCAGCTCGTAATAACGCCCTGTATGTGCTATACTAACGTTCAAATTACAAAACTTGAGAACGCTCACCTATTGTTTTTTGGTTCAGCACCAGTTCTACCTACTTGCGAACCATGCCGAACTGATTCACCAGCTTTAAGCTTATTGAGTAACTCAGTCATGAGTTCAGGTGTTAGGTCTTCAAAATAATCATCATTGATCTGAACTACCGGAGCATTCACACAAGCACCCAGGCACTCCACTTCAACCAGACTAAATTGTTTATCTGGAGTTACCTCTTTCAAACCAATACCTAGTTCATTATGACAAACTTTGGTAATTTCATTGCTACCACGTAACCAGCATGGAGTAGTACCACATATCTGTATGTGGTGTTTGCCTACTGGTTTTAAATTAAACATAGTATAAAATGTAGCAACTTCATAAACCCTAATAAAAGGCAGATCTAAGAATTTTGCGACATATTCTATAGCTATCTGTGGTAACCACCCACCAACCTGACGTTGTGCTAAATTTAACAAGGGCAATACTGCGCTTCGTTGCTTACCATCCGGGTAATGGCTGATAATCTCTTGTGCTTTCTGTAAATTATCTTTATTAAAGCTAAATTCTAAAATTTCCGTTGCTGTCATCTATCAACCTCACCAAACACTATATCAAGACTAGAAATAATGGTGACAATATCAGCCATCATATGTCCTTGCGCCATAAAATTTATTCCCTGCAAATGTGCAAAACCTGGAGCTTTAATTCGGCATCTATAAGGTTTATTCGAGCCATCAGCATATAGATATACACCAAATTCTCCTTTTGGTGCTTCAACTACTCCATATGACTCTCCTGTTGGCACATTATAGCCCTCAGTATATAGTTTGAAATGGTGAATTAATGCTTCCATAGACTCTTTCATATCTTTCCTCGAAGGAGGAGCAATCTTAGCATTACTGGTTTTAATTTCTCCTTCTGGTATTTGATCAATACATTGTCGAATAATGCGTAAAGATTGATACATTTCTTCAACTCTAATCAAATATCGATCGTAACAATCACCATTTTTACCAACAGGGACATCAAAATCCATTTCCCCATATACATCATATGGATTAGATTTACGCAAGTCCCAAGCTATACCTGACCCACGTAACATTGGACCGGAAAACCCCCAATTCATTGCTTGTTTTTGACTAACAACTCCAATATTAACAAGCCGTTGTTTCCAGATACGGTTATTATTTAACAACGTCTCAACATCGCTTAATTTGTCTGGAAATTGTTGCAACCAAGCTTCTATATCCGATAATAAACCTTCGGGTAAGTCTTGTGCTACTCCCCCTGGCCTAAAGTAGTTAGAGTGCATCCTGGAACCAGAAACACGTTCGTAAAACTCCATTATTTTCTCACGCTCTTCAAACAGCCATAACATTGGCGTAGTGGCACCAACATCAAGAGCCTGAGCCGTGATGTTCATAATGTGATTTAAAATACGAGTTAATTCCGAAAACATGACTCTGATAAACTGTGCACGCCTTGGCACCTCGCATCCCAGTAATTTTTCCACCGCTAATGCGAAAGCATGTTCCTGACACATAGGTGATACATAGTCCAATCGGTCAAAATACGGAACAGCCTGCATATAGGTTTTATGCTCTATTAATTTTTCCGTGCCTCGATGCAATAACCCAATATGAGGATCAGCTTTGTTAATAACCTCGCCGTCAAGTTCTAAAATTAACCTTAACACTCCATGAGCAGCTGGATGTTGCGGACCAAAATTTAAGGTCATATGTTTTAAGGTAATGTCATTTGCCATATTCATTGCTCAATAGTGGTTTTTAGACTTGTACTTTGACGTGAGTTAAGGTAAACGAAGGTCAAAGTCAAGAAACATATGCATCCAGTTAAGAAAAAGAGACGACACAAACCGTCATTACGGGCTTCTTCACCGTCATTGCGGAGAGTGTTCAATAAACTGTGTCAATTAAAGTAAGGTTCGTCATTGCGGGATCACCTTAGTGATTGAAGCAATCCAGTAAATAATTACCGAGTTTTTCTGAATTGCTTCGGGCAAAACCCTAGCAATGACGGATGAGCATCAGTTTTCCTTAACTTAAGCATATGAAATCAAGAGGCACCGCAGATCTTTAGATACGACGCTGCAATCTTTGATTTTCACCGAACATACCTCTTGAACTTCAAGATTTGGGGTGTCGAACTTCGGATGCGAGTGTGCGAAACAAAAGTTACTACGCTGCGCAAGAGCACCACTCGTTCTCCTACCACCCTCTTGAAGTTGAAGAGGTATATTTATTTTGTAGCTTTTTCATCTCCAGGTAGCGGATAATCCGCTCCTCCCCATGGGCTACAAAAATCAAACATCCTAAATTCTTGTTCAAGCTCTGCTGGTTCATAGATCACTCTCTCTAACGACTGATCATATCTAACTTGCAAATGCCCAGTTACTGGAAAATCTTTTCTTAATGGATGACCAACAAAACCATAATCAGTAAGGATACGTCGCATATCTGGATTATCAATAAAATTCACGCCGAACATATCGTATATTTCGCGCTCGTACCAAGTGGCAGCACTAAATATTTGCGCAATCGATGACACAGGTTCATCTTCTGCGCATTCAACTTTTAGTAAAAGCCTGGTATTTAATTTAAGACTAAGTAAATTATAGACTAGCTCGAACCTTTGATGACGATCAGGAAAATCAGCAGCAAATAAGTCGGTTAGAATGGTGAAACGCAGTTCTTCTGATGTTTTCAAGAATGATAACAAAGTAAGCAGCTGTTCTTTAGTAACTTTATAAGCTATAAAATCTTTTATATTTATGTTTATTGCTTGTAATTGTTTACTTGTAATAAAATTATCAATAATTTTTAATATTACTTGTTGTGGCATAGGTAAAACTATCCTTTAAATCTAGTAGTACGTCTAATTTTCCTTTGTAATTGTAACACCCCATACAATAAAGCTTCAGCAGTTGGCGGACAACCAGGTACATATACGTCCACTGGCACCACTCGATCACATCCACGCACCACAGAATATGAAAAATGGTAATAACCGCCACCATTAGCACAACTACCCATGGAGATTACCCATTTTGGATCAGCCATCTGATCATATACCCGACGTAATGCCGGTGCCATTTTGTTAGTTAGAGTACCGGCGACAATCATTAAATCAGACTGTCGTGGACTTGGCCTAAACAGCATCCCAAAACGATCTATATCATAACGGCTGGTTGCTGTTTGCATCATTTCTACTGCACAGCAAGCCAAACCAAAACTCATTGGCCATAGTGAATTAGATCTTGCCCAGGCTATTAATTCATCTACTTTACTTAGAACAAATCCTCTGTTAGATAATTCATCGTTAAACAACAGATCTTGATTCTGATCTTGAATAACATCATCCATTATATTTTTATTCACCAGTCTAATGCTCCTTGTTTCCATTCATAGATAA
Source organism: Candidatus Trichorickettsia mobilis (assembly GCF_034366785.1). Taxonomy (NCBI): domain Bacteria; kingdom Pseudomonadati; phylum Pseudomonadota; class Alphaproteobacteria; order Rickettsiales; family Rickettsiaceae; genus Candidatus Trichorickettsia; species Candidatus Trichorickettsia mobilis. The sequence goes on along the minus strand of NZ_CP112932.1, from coordinate 849,645 downwards.
AACCTATAGTTAGTACCAATAAAAAGAACATCATCGAGAAAAATCCACATTTACCAATAGTACCTAAGCTAATAGCCCATGGTACCAGAAAAGTTACTTCAAGATCAAAAATAATAAACAAGATCGCTATCAAATAAAATCTGATGTCAAATTGTCCTCGGGCATCGCCGAATGCATCAAAGCCACATTCATACTCTTTCAATTTACCTTTATTTGGCTTTTGTTGTGCCAATATTACCGGCAACATTATTACTACCAAGGATAAAAATATTGCAACACCAAAAAATATTGCAACAGGCAAATATTGTTGCAAAAAATCCGAAGACTGTAATATATGATGCGTTGTCATACTTCTTCCTACCTTTTTCTTAACACTAGCACTGATACAGCTTGTTGAATCATACACTTCTAAGTAAAAAGAAGAGTGTTCAATGAACTGTATCAATTAAACAAGACCCGTCATTGCGAGGTCACATATAGTGACCGAAGCAATTCGGGAAAATAACCACACTTAACTGGATTGCTTCGGCAACGCCTCACAATGAATGGTCCATGTTGCCTATTTTCCCTTAAATTAACAAATGACAAGTGTAGTTTGTTGAACATTCTAACTTAGAATACACTTAAATTATATTAATTGGCGATGAAATTAGCAATGGAAATCAATATTTATCCAAAACGAAACCATAAATCAACCCTCATCAGAATAACATACTCCTCCTACAATAACAATGTTATGTCCATGATTATATAAATTGCTTAAATCAATTAACTGCTCAGATGAGCAAACTGGAACAAACAATCCTGCTACATAATCACTAATAACGTTAGACCTTAAATTAAGTATGCTTATATTGCTATATTGAAGGCAGCTGGCTATCTCCTTTGCCCCATCATTACCAATAAAACATGCTTCTAATGATAGTACCCTTACATTAGTTACTGGCAATCCTTCTATATCAGTTCTACTCAATTCTTGAGCTAAAAATATTGCTCCTAAGTCCCCTATAATATTATTATCTAGCGAAAGTCCAATTAGTTGAGTATCACTCAAAGTTCTTGCTAATTCATTAACTCCAGCAGAAGTTATATCATTATGCCCTAGGTCAAGTATTACTACACTGCTATCTGGCAGTGACAGTATATCACCTATAATTTCCGCCCCTTCATCTTTTATTTGGTTATGCCCCAGAAACAAAGCTTTTATTGGAATTTCCGGTAATAGGTTAGCTAAGGTTTGCGCCCCTCCTGCTTGTATATCATTATACCTTAAATCTAACAATTGTAACTGGCTATATTTCAGCCCTTTAGCTAGTATTTTTAATGCATTATCATCAAAATTAGCATAAGTGATGTGGAGCTCTTGAATAATAGTGGCTGCTACGGTTGTAAAAAGCGTGGATAATTCTCGTATAGCTGGAATACTTATCTCGCTTTCTGAAAATAGAGTTTTGTTACCTCGTACTCTTCATCATAAGCAAGCGTTGTAGTGAGCAATTCCATTCTGTTGACGTCAAAGTTATGATTAAGTAACAGAAAACGTTTAGTATACAATGAATCTAGTATCGAGTTAGATATAGGCTTAAGATGATGCTTCATAAAAAATAACCATATTATTATAAGTGCTGACTTATATTATTATATGGCTATCATTGTCAAACAAACAGCATTTATATTTTATTTTTTATGAAGATTGATCTTACCACGTAAAGCATAAATACCACAACTAACCAATATACGATCATTTTACCCGGTGTTGATAAATTACCGCTATTATCAATAAATTGTTTGAATAAAAGATACATCGAAGCTAAAAATGCAGCCGGAGCTACAATAAATACTACTGGGCACGTAAAAGATCTGCTGACATTCGGTAGTTTAAAGCGAAATAACATTACTATTATTACTATGACAATATAATCAATCAACGCTCCCATGCTTGATAATTGCCCTAAAATTTCAAAAGGACACAAAGACCCAAGCAAAGCAGAGATTGTTGAAAATATTCCGATAGTTACATAAGGACTATCATGTTTAGGATGAAGTTTTGCTAGAAATTTTGGTAACAAGCCGTCACGAGCTATCACGTAAAAGATACGAGATATACCATATAAACTAATCATAATTACGGTAGTCATTCCACAAATAGCGCCGGTAGCAACAATCGCTGAACCGATATTGCTATCGTTGATCGCTAGCGCATGAGCTAAAGGATGCTGATTATTTAATTCAGAGAAATTGATGATGCCGGTAACTAATCCACCAATTAAGACATATATTAACGTTGCCAAGACTAAAGATACGATAATTCCGATCGTTATATCACGTTTTGGATTTCTACATTCTTCGGCAGAGGCGGCAATATTACTAAAACCAGTAAAAGCAAAAAACAATATTGAAGCGCCCATTACCACATTATCAAAGCCAAAAGGTATAAAATCAGTCCAATTACTGATTTTAAAATGAGGAGTGGCAGAAAATACAAAAGTAAATATCGCACCCATTTTAATAAATACTAAAATGGCGTTGATTTTGACGCTATCTTTATTACCAAAATACAATATCAGACCGACAATTGCTATGATGCAGAAAGCCGGTAAATTCATGATGCCACCATCAGCTGGCACTTTAACCAACATGCTCGGAATGGTAAAGCCGGCTGTCTTTAGAATAGACTGAACATAACCAGACCACCCAGCTGATACTGCTGCTGCCATAAAGCATAATTCCAAGATCATTATACTGCCCATTAACCAAGCGATAATTTCACCAAAGGCTACATAAGAGTAGGTGTATACACTGCCTGAAGTTGGTAACATGGTGGCAAGTTCGGTATAGGCTAAGGCGACAAAAATACAAGTTCCACCAGCGATAATATATGATAGCATTACTGCTGGACCAGAATATTTGGCCGCAACTAATCCAGTGAGTACGAAAACACCAGTGCCAATAATACCACCCAAACCAAATAGTATGAGATCAAATGCTCCTAAGTTTTTATTTAAACCACCAATATTGGCTATTTCTTTTACTGATTCAAAGCTTTTTTGCTTAAAAAAATTCATTTTACTATCCAGCCTCCACCAAGCACTCTACTATCATCATAAATAACACAAGCTTGACCTGGTGCTACAGCTTTTTCCGGAGCAAGCAAAGTTATACGCATTTGATTGTCCTCTATCTTATTAATATAAGCAAATTCTCCCGGACGTGTGGACCTAATCTTAACCTTGACATACTTAGTCTCTGCTATATCATCCGCCAGCCAATTAATATCTTTAATAATAAACTCACTAGCAGCCAATGCACTTTCAGGACCTACATATACTATTCTGGTTAAAGGATCAATTTTTATTACATATAATGGACTCGAAAATGCAATCCCAAGCCCTCGACGTTGACCGATGGTGTAATTAATAATTCCCTGATGTTGACCTAATTCAAAACCATCAATGTGCATTATTATTCCTGGCTGATTTGCTTCAGGCCTGAGCTTATTTACTATATTTCGATAATTACCGTCTGGTACAAAACAAATATCCTGGCTATCTGGTTTATCCGCTAAAAACAAGCCAAATTTAGTAGCCATAGTTCGTGTCTGTTCTTTAGTCAACTCACCGAGTGGAAAGCGCAAATACTCTAATTGTTCTTTGGTAGTTGAAAACAAGAAATAACTTTGGTCTTTTTGTAAATCAAGTCCAGTATGCAGCTCAGCACCTGTTTTACCATTAATTTTACGTACATAATGACCGGTGGCGAGAGCAGAAGCACCTAAATCCTTTGCTACTTTTAATAAATCCTGAAACTTTACTGACTGGTTACATCGTACGCATGGTAATGGTGTCTCACCACGTACATAGCTATCAACAAAATCACTAATCACTGATTCTTTAAATTTGCTTTCATAATCCAGAACATAGTGTGGGATACTTAATTTAGCGGCTACCTGGCTTGCGTCATAAATATCCTGACCAGCACAACAAGCACCTTTTTTCATTATGCTACTGCCGTGATCATATAACTGCAAAGTAACACCAATTACTTTATATCCTTCAGCATGTAACATTGCTGCTACAGTCGAGCTATCAACGCCACCGGACATCGCTACCACTATAGTTTCTTGGGTTTTGTACGTATTAACCATAAATAAAATATATATGCATTAAAAATATGAACTTAGAAAGTGTATGTAGCAACAACATGGTAGGTAATTTTGAGTTTTGTGGAAAAAAGCAAGAGAGTTCAAAAACTTGCGTCAAATAGTCATTGCGAGGCATAGCCGAAGCAATCCAGAAAGGCTTGCTAACTTCTTTATAAACTAGATTGTCACGGAAACGTAGTTACCTCAGCTCAGACGTATTTTAGCTTAACTTGATGTGTATAGTTTACTGAACACTCTCAGTAAAGTTTAACGAAGTTATTTTACCGGTTTCTTTGCATTCCAGCTGACAGCAGTATAACAACGCTTATCATCCTGTAACTTCAGATATATAACTGTATGTTCTTGAGGAGAGAAACCTACATACCATGCTCCTACAAACGGTGGTTTTGGAATTTCGTGCCAACAAGCAACAATAGTATCCAATGGATTAAAATGACCTTTGATGGTTTTAATAACCTGTAGCCAGGCATTGTACCTGGCCACTGTTATTCCTTTATACGTACTTTTATCATCTTCAGTCGCTACTACTCCGATTACCTTAACTTCTCCAACAAAATCGCTCGCTTCCAACAATTCTTTATCACTCATTGGAGCGGGTAATGCGCTGGCATTATAGATAGTCATTAAGAATGTTATAAATAATATAATACTTCTTGCATGGTTAATAAACATTCTTAAAACAAATCCTTTTATATGAAATTATTGAAGATGATTACTATTCGCCCTTTGCTCTAAGCAGCTATTCTTTTTTCCTTAAGAATTTCAACTAGTTTGCTAATAGCATCTTCGGAATTAATGCTTTCAAGAATAGCTAATTCACCCGCAAGCCTATTTAATGCTGATTCATAAATAGTACGTTCACTATAAGAGCGGTCGCTATCTACATTTTTGTATAGGTCACGCACTACTTCTGCAATAGCAACAACATCACCAGAGTTAATCTTTCCCTCGTACTCTTGAGCTCTTCTACTCCACATTCTATTGCCTTGTTTAGGCTTTCCTTGTAATGTAGAATATATTTTACCTAAATCATTTTTGCAGACAAGAGTTCTTAAGCCCGCAGCAGCAGCACGATTAACTGGCACCTTAAGAGTCATTTTGTCTTGAGGAAATGATATGACATACACTTGTATAGCTGTGCCACCAATGGTTTGAGTGTCAATATTAACTATTTCACCAACTCCGTGTGATGGATATACAACTCTTTCGCCTATTCTAAAATCAGGTGCGATTGGCATCTATACCTCTCTTTTCTTTAAATATTAAATAATAAATTTAAGTGTTTAGAAAGTTTGAAATGACGCTTTACTTTATACGCTTTTCAGCATACAACGTTGCTTGATCGAAATTTAAATAATATACAACCTGACACTATATCACATTTTTATCAGTTCTCCAAGAGGGTTTTAGTACTATTATTCCTCTGGCAATAAAATTTCTCGCTTTCCTGCATGATTAGGGGCAGCAATAATACCTTCACGCTCCATTCGGTCAATAATATCTGCTGCACGGTTATACCCTATCCGTAAGCATCTTTGTATATAACTGGTAGAAACCTTACGTTCAAGCCGTACAATCTGGACTGCTTTTTTATACATACTTTCATTGTCACTACCGTTAAGATTTACTTCTTCTGCTTCTACAACATCTTCATCTGCTAATGCTGTTACTGCTGAGATGTACTCTGGAGTCCCGGCGGCCCTAAGATATTCCGCAACTTTCTCGACTTCTGAATCATCTACAAAAGGTCCATGTACTCTAGTAATTCTAGCCGCATTACCCATATATAACAGGTCGCCTAATCCCAACAACTGTTCTGCGCCTTGTTCTCCTAGAATGGTTCTGCTATCAATTTTTGAAGTAACTTTAAAACTGATACGACTTGGAAAATTGGCTTTGATTACACCGGTGATCACATCAACAGATGGGCGCTGAGTAGCCATAATAATATGAATGCCGGCAGCTCTGGCCATTTGTGCTAAACGCTGAATTGAAGATTCAATATCTTTGCCGGCTACAAGCATTAAATCCGCCATTTCATCGACTATCACTACAATAAATGGTAATTTCTCCATATTAATAGCAATAGATTCGTAAATAGGAACACCTGTTTCCGGATCGAATCCCACTTGCACTGTACGCTCTAATGTCTTGCCGGCTTTAATTGCTTCAATGATCTTGGCATTATAACCACTAATATTTCTAACTCCAACATTTGACATTAGCCTATATCTATTTTCCATTTCTTTCACCGCCCATTTTAACGCCACTACTGCTTTTCCAGGTTCGGTTACTACAGGCGTCAATAAATGCGGAATATTATCATATACTGATAGCTCCAACATTTTTGGATCGATCATAATTAAGCGGCATTCTTCTGGAGTATAGCGATAAAGTAAAGACATAATCATCGCATTAATCGCCACCGATTTACCAGAACCGGTAGTACCAGCAACTAACAAATGGGGCATCTTGGCCAAATCGGCAATAAAAGGTTTGCCGGCGAGATCCTTACCCAGCACTAAAGGTAAACTAATATTACTATCTTGATATTCAGCTGTTTCGATTAATTCTCGTAAACAAAAGAAAGCTCGTTGTTTGTTTGGTAGCTCAATTCCTAAAACGTTTCTGCCAGGAATTACTGCAATTCTGGTTGAAATAGCTGATAGTGACCGAGCGATATCATCTGAGAGACCGATTACTCTTGAAGATTTGGTGCCGGCGGCCGGCTCAAACTCATATAAAGTAACTACCGGTCCTTGACTAATATCAATAATCTGTCCCTTAACACCAAAATCTCCTAATACTTTTAATAAATTTTCTGCATTCTGTTTTAATTCTGCTTTAGTTTCAGTTCTAATCTGTTGGTTATCAGGATTCTTTAGCAAATCAATCGGAGGAATTGTAGTAGATAAATTAGCTGTTTTACTTTCACTAACGGACTTGGTTTTAGTTCTAGGAACAGTATGATAAGACGCCAAAGGCGCTTCTTCCTCTTTTGCTGATTGCAAATACTCTATTTCATTGTTTGTAATAGCCGGAGCTTGTCTAATTATAGCTGGTTTTATTGTTTTACTAAATTTAAGCTTATTTATATATTTTTTGCTGATTTTAGCAAATACACTAAAAATACTGGTGAGTTTTGTAAAAATAGCTAAATACGTACGTGAATTAATTCCCAAGCAAGTAAAAAATAATGTTATCGAAAGCAGAAAAAGTATGATATCAGCAATTAATCCATACTCACTAATTAATGGATGTAACATTATTCCAATAGCGCCACCACCATCTGCGGGCAATCTCTTAATTTTTAAATTCGAACAAGATATTGAAAATCCAATGCTAGCAACAATGATAACCATAAATCTAGCTGCGAACCATGGTAATTCGCCGGTTCTATACAAAATAATTGCCCAAATAATACAAGCTAAGGCTGGTAGAAAAGAAGATAAACCTAAAAATTGGTACAATAAGTCTGATAAATATGAACCGAAATATTTACAAAAATTGCTTGGGTATTTATGAGTTACCAAATTGAAAGAAGGATCTTCCTGGCTATAAGTTATTAATGAGGTGATGGTTATTATACCAATAACCATCAGTAATATTGCCTGGATCTTATTATGCAAAAACCATTTTTGTAAATAATATAACACCTACTTATACTCCGTAAACTTTATAGCAAAACCAGTTGAACTATAATACGTTAATTTCAGAGCAAGGCTGCGCAAGCAGTGATTACTTTGTTGCGCACAGCCGAAACTTACAAAATTGACGTATTATAGTTCAACTGGAGAAGCTATACTGAGCGTTCATAAACTACTTTGGTTACACAAAGATCAGACCATACATTTAATGCCGTTTCAACCATATCAATTACCGCATAAAATGGTAAAATAATTCCCATTAAACTTATGGGTACTCCTTGAGCGGCAAGCAAACTTGCGCTCAAAAAGAAGCAGCCCATGGGCACTCCGGCATTACCTATCGCTGCTATGGTCGCAATAATAATCCAACTTGCCAGAGTAGCATAGTCAATTATCATACCATTACTTTGTGAAATATAAATAACAGTTGTAAAAATAAAAGCAGCACAACCATTCATATTAATTGTCGTACATAGTGGCAAAATAAACTTGGCGACTATTGGTGAAATACCAAGTCTGCTTTGAGCGCAATCAATAGTTATTGGCAATGTTCCAGAAGATGATTTTGAAAAAAACGCAATGGTTAATGCCGGCATAGCAGCAGCAGCAGTAGAAAGTGGTGAAATATTATGCCACTTTAACCATAGCGGTAAAATAACCACCCCTTGCACCACATTAGCTAAGATAATAACTAATAAATATTCTATTATACTACTAAAATCCTGGCCGCCTTTAAGTTCAATTACGCTAACAGCGATAAAAGCATATAATGCCAATGGAATAATTGTTACTACCCATTTTGTCAACACCATAAAAATGTCGTGCCACCCCTGGAAAAAATTTATTATGGCACTCCTAGCCTCAATATTATTAATCTTACGCGTGGCAATAGCTATAGCTATAGACATTAATAGTACACTAATTACTCGATGCTCCAAAAAAGGTTCAAATAGATTAATAGGAATTAGATGCAATAAATGATTTTTAAAATCATTATTCTCAGCCGTTGGTGTAACGGCTTCTATCATGTTAGCATCTGGTAATTTCGGCGCAATTAATATATATAGTACGCAAGCCACTGTTGCTGCAATTATAGTAGTGCCAAAAGTATATTGTAAAGTCTTGCTACTTAACGATTTCATCTCACCATCGGTTTTATAAGTAGTAATAGTAACAATAAGAGCTAATGCAATTAGTGGTAGGCTTAAGAAATTAAAGATTCTCATGAATGCGTCGGTAATCAAATGTACTGCTTGATGTAGAAAACTAATTTCTGACAAGCCGCTAGCTATCCCAAGACTAATAGCAAGAACATATAATAATAATTTTCGTTGCTGCAACAATAACTGTTGCAATTTAGAGTAAATACTCATCTTGCCTCACATAACATAAATGAAATTAAAAAAATAAAAGGTTAGATTATAAGAAGACTTATGACTATTATTTACAACAACAGCAGAAAGATGAGTTAACTAGAATTGGCATAGCAAAAAAACTTTGCAGAGGATGATTGATAATATTGATATGTTTAATAAACATAGAGGTAAAGAATTTTGACTATATACTTAGCTTCTAACTTAATTTCTGTTCAAAGTCAAGAAAGATATACTGTGCAATAGCTGCGAATTGCTCTTTGATTTTATCAAGGATTCAGGTGCTCACATAGTTTATCTATGCTGCGCACCTTCACTTCTCAAAATCAAATTCAATTCGCAGCTATTGCACAGTATATTTTATACTTTATTTATTAATATATTTACTAATAATTTCTAAATAACTCGCTAATATTTGTTGATGTTTTTGAATAAACACAGCTGCGTTATTTTTATAAACTTGTACCTCTGTAGTATCATTGCACTGTAGATAATGCTGTAATTTATCTAATAACTCTTTCTGATCACTTATTTGTACTGCAGCATCAGAATCTATCATCTCATTGGCGATAATTTGACAGTTACTCATATCTGGACCAAAGATTATTATTTTACCAAAATGAGCAGGTTCTATAGGGTTATGTCCTCCCTGTTTGAATGAACCGCCAACAAAGACAATATCAGCAATACTATAAAATAAACCTAACTCACCAAAGCTATCGACAATATATAGATCACTGGTTAATGATGGCAATGAGGTCTCTGATCTAACACTGACGGTTAAATTTAAGTTCTGACAAAATTTCACTACTTCATTTTTTCGCTCTGGATGACGTAAAACAATGATCAGATAACAATTTGGAAACTGAGTTTTTAGTTGATGAACCACTGGTAGAATTACTTGTTCATCTTCAAAATGAGTGCTGCCAGCTACTATTATTTTTTTACCTTGCAAATGTTCAGTTATTTTTGCATATTGCTGCTGATCAACAGCCGGTTTCTCATTGGCAAATTTTATATTCCCCAAGTTAATAATATTCTTCGCTCCAAGAGTCTGAAGCTTTTTAAAATCTATACTACTTTGCACAATAATATCGCTAAATTTAGCTATAATAAATTGAAAGAATCCGCTAAATTTTTGCCATTTTTGAAACGAATAATCTGAGATCCGAGCGTTCACCCATAATAATTTACAGTTTTTGCTGCCCTCATTAATTAAACATGGCCATAATTCTGATTCGACTATAATTCCTAGATCTGGCTGCCAATGTTTAAAGAATTTTTTAATCACTAAGACATTATCAAAAGGTAAAAATTGATGAATGGCATTTGCTGGTAATTTACTAGCTAATATCTGAGCCGAAGATACAGTGCCGGAAGTCACCAAAAAATTATGCAAAGAAATCTTGTTTATTGCATTAATGATGGTCATTGCTGCAATTGATTCGCCAACGCTTGCAGCATGTACCCAAATCAATGCGCCTGCTGGTCTTTGTCGATCAGAGAATGCAAAACGCTCGAATATTCGTGATATAATTTCTTTCTGTCTAAATATTCTAATAATCAATACAACTATATATACTGGCATTAGCAAAATAGTTAGCATATTATATACGTGAAGCATAATTTACATAATTGTATATATTCAAGGTTATAGCACAAATCATATAGTTTAAAAAATCTCCGAAATTAATCAAAGTTAATATTATATAAATAAGCATATTGGTGGATCATAGTGCATGAAAAATCTAGAGCAACTAATAAATCAAATAGAGGACAAAGAGATTATAAACACTGTTGAATTTCCATTGATTACTATGGAAATAGTCGAAGTTCAACGTCTACTTACAGCGATCAAGCTTAATGGCACCATAACTTCTCTAAATTTATGGGCTAATTATATAGAAAAAGATGGAGTAAAGCTTATTATCGAGGCTTTACCTTCTTTGTCAATAACTGCTATTGCCATATATGGGAACCAAATAGGAAGTATTGGTGCTGGCTTTTTAGCCGAAGCATTAATGACGCAAGAATCGTCGATAACTTTCGTCAGGTTATGGAGTAATGACATAGGAAATCTGGGAGCTAAGTTATTATCTCAAGCATTAATGCAGTCAGGTTGTAAGATAAAATGCATGGATTTAAGCTATAATAGAATAGGTGATTCTGGGGCTGACTACATAGCAGCGGCATTGGTTACAAATTCGTCTATGGAACTTATTGATTTATCCGGCAATTTTATCAGTAATTTTGGAGCGCTAGCTATAGCTAAAGCTATACCATATAATAATTCACTAATTTCTCTTAATTTACGTGATAATAAAATAACTGTCATTGGTTCTGAACCTTTTACTATAGCTCTGCACAAGAATACTACATTAACCTCTTTAATTTTAGACTTTTTTAATTCCGGTAATATATTTCGCAAAATAATGGTTTTTAATAAATTAGCTGATCTAGACAAACAGGATATTGCTCATGAATCAACTATAGAGGTTTTTTCTACATTTATCATGCAAGACTGGTATGAAGCTTTAGAATATTATTTTTCTGATCTTGACCTAAGTGTAAGAAACAAAAAAGGAGAAACATTATTTTCTCGATTCTTCAATAAACTAGCAATAGACAAAGTTCCCAAAATATTGGAAGTATTGTGGCCAGTTATTGAGCAACAAAATATTGAGGTTGATCAATCATTAGCTGGCAATGCTGGTACTATCTTACACAAATTAGCTTATGATGGAGCGTGGGAAACAATAATATGGTGTATCACCAAAGCTAAAGATTCAGGTGAATTATGGTTTAACGTCAATAAACTTGATATAAACGGCGATAGGCTAATGGATTTATCGGTTAAAGCTGAAAATTATGACTTAATAGAAATATTACGTGCTTATGGTTCAGTTGAGCCTAAAGGTGGATTTGGTATCATTGAAAGAATAGATATTGATGGTATTAATCTGGATACGCCGGATAATATAATTAATGCTCTTAAAATTCTGAGTAAACTATACTATAATTTTCCATTAGCCAGTGAAACTGAAATTGATGATCAAATTAATTGGTTAAGGGAGCAGGATTTTGGTGATTTATGTAACGATCAATGGAGCTCAAATCAATCGCTAACTATAGTACAGATAATTGATAAATTATCTGCCATGCGTGCAGAAAATGATCGTGAGTTAGATTTGGATTTTAAGCAAGCGCTTGCACATGTGATTTATGTTGTTCGTAGCAGCAATGATTATTCACTACTTGATGCTTTAATAAACTGTTTGAGTGTACTTAATATGTGTCCACTCGGTAAGTTAATAATGCTAGTATCTGTAGTTCAGGATAAAATTTTGGAAAGATCATCAATTGATTATAGTGTTATGAAGTTCTCTGATTTTGCTGGGGTCTTAAGTTTAGTAACAGAGCAGGCGGAAGCGATGTTTGGAGAGCAAATTAGAAAAGCTGTTAGTCGATGGTTTTACGATCTTTACTATAATGCAATTAAGCCTGAGAATTGGCATTATTATACGTTGCAATTACAAGGGCTCTTTAATGAGCAATTTTTGGATTTGAATCCTGCTTGGGATAAGATAGCGAGCTATCACTTCAAACAGCTACGAGCTATATTGATAGATCCGCTACTTATGAAAATGGATTCTGGTTGTAGTAATGACAGCTACGATTTGCAGCTATGGCACAGTTGGAAAGAAGCTGGATTAATAATAATCGCTGAAGAATTTTATAAAAAAGCTTTAAGCGCCACTACAAAACAACAGCTACAAGAGCTACTTAATGCTTTCGCAAGTCCTGAATATGCTTTTGGTGAGTTCACTCCATACCTACCGCCAGCTCCAATTGCAGAGCTGCTCCACACATACAATAAAATGCAGTCGCATGAAACCAAAGATCTATTCTTAACATTACTAGAGCAATTTTTTCCTCTTGAATATGGCGCAAGAGATTTTATTATTGCAAAACATTTTGACCAGCTTCTTGGTCAATTTTTTGAGTTACCTTTATCTGATGAATCTATATCTATATAACGCTAATTTTAAATTTAGCCTGGTTTAAAAATATGTTATCAGTTAAGTATTTCATTAAAGCTGATATTTCATTTTTGATATTTGGAGGATTGATTACCAGCAAACCGCATTGATGCATATTATTTGGAGAGTCTAACAACATAAAATCTATTGTTAGAGCTTCTTTAAAACCAATAATTTTGTAGTCCTGATAAAATTTTTTTATTTCAGCAGTACTTTTAATCGGATACCAAATTAATACACAAATATTACTGGCTCTATGTTTGATAATTTTTAAAGCTTCTATTAATTTGCTAAATTCATCTTTGCGTTCAAAAGGAGGATCAATAAATACCAACCCTCGATTTTCTATGAAAGGCAGAAAAGCTTTTATGGCAAGGTAGGCGTCTAGTTGATGAATAGATATATTAGACCTCTTTCGAAACTCTACTTCTGCGGATGATTTGTACACAGGTCCGGTACTCGAATCCGAAACAAACCTAGAGTGCGCTGCGGACCTGCGTTCCGTGTCTCCTCCAAATCCTCTCTCTTCGCTGAGTTTCGAAAGAGGTCTATTATTAGTACAAGTAAATAATATTTTCAAACTTTTATAGTCTTCTGGATGTAGTTCACAGGCAATCAAGCGGTCATGAGTCCGCAACAATTGATGAATAATTCGTGGCGAACCGGGATAAATAGATTTTGGATTTAAAGAGATAATATTTAGAAATTTTTGGATCAACTCAGGTCTTATCTTTTTTAAGTTGGCATATTGCAGTAATTTTTGTACTCCATTTATACTTTCATTAGTCTTTAAAGCTTCAACTGATAGAAGATCATATTGACCAATACCTGCAAAAGCATCAAGTACTGCAAATGGTTTTTCTTTCTTTTTTAACTGCTCGATAATAGCTATCAAGGTAAAATGTTTAACGATATCAGCAAAATTTCCAGCGTGATAGATATGCCTATAGTTCATTTTTTGCCAGTAATTCCAGAATAATGTTTGCAGCGCGCATCGATGGCTGATTATTTGAGTTGAACCCAAGAATATTTAAAACCTGGTTACTTGCTTGAAGTTGTTGAGTAGCAACGTTAGGATTGGCTAAAATATTAATTATCTCATTTGCTATGGATTTAGGATTACAATCGGATTGAATGAATTCCGGTAAAATTTTCTGATTAGGAATAATATTAATTAAAGAAATATATTTTATCTTAATTAATAGCTTTATGAAGACATAGCTCATGATATTTATCTTATATGCTACTATCATCGGAGTTGATGATGCTGCAATTTCTAAAGTATTAGTACCGGATTTTGCTAGTGCTACATCTGCCAACGCAAAAGATTTTAGCCGATCCAGAGAAAATTTAAAATCAAAATTAGCGCCTGTCAGTAGCCTGGTGATCAATGTTTGATGGCTAGGATCGTTAATTACAAATAATGCTTGTAGATCAGGATAGAACTTACTTACAATATTCAGTGCCTGACAAAAAACAGGAGTATGACGTGCAATTTCACCAACACGACTACCAGCGGTGACGCAAATAATTTTATGCGCTGGAGGTATCGGTATATTTTCTTTGGCTTGTAGTTCCGTTTTTGCGCTATAAAAATCTTGCTCGGTAACCGGATGACCAATATAAGAACAAGGCAATCCTACTGCTTCAAAATAAGGTGGTTCAAATGGTAGTAATGCTAGCAAGTGATTATATAATTTAGCATATTTCTTGGCTCTACCTGGCTTATAAACCCAAACTGATGGTGCAACAATATGCAACATTTTTAAGTAGGGCATCTTTGCACGGACTTTTTGTGCTACGCGGTAAGTGAATCCTGGTGAATCGATGGTAATTAGTATATCAGGAGCCTGGTTAATAATATCTTCAGCAGTATGTTGGATTAATTTTTTTAATCTTGGAATATGTGGAATAATCTCCCAGAATCCCATAATGCTAATTTCATTGAGTGGGAACAAACTGTGTAATCCTTGTTCACTCATTAACTTGCCGCCAACACCAATAAAGTTTAGGGCAGGTTGTAATGATTTTAAGTTAAACATTACACGACTACCAATAAAGTCTCCTGATGGTTCGCCGGCAATAATATAGATATTAGTCATTTTTATACTTCATAAACTTTGCAAGTTAGGTAGACGATGATTTACTAGAAACGTCATTGCTAGAAGACGTAGCCTTTGAAGCAATTCAGAGATGAAGCACCTTATCAACCGGATTGCCGCGCGAAATAAATTCGCTCGCAATAACTAAATTATAACCTTACTTACTACTTACATAAACTCAATTTCTGATCAATAATTTCAGAGTGAATACCTAAACAATCCAATACCGAGTGAAATACATAATCATGACTAATCTCTTGGACATTATTATGATGAGTTTTAATTGCAGTAGCAAGTTCAGGATGATTCTTAGTAAATTGATCGGAGGTCCAGATGATAAAAGCTATTTCAATTTGTTCAGGCGTAATCTCTCCACCATGACCATATCTACCATTTTCTCCCAGCTGTTCAGCATGATCAGCAGCATAAATTAGCAAGGCATTTTTATTTTTAAGTAACTCTATTAAATTGAACAAAAAAAAATCGGTATATAAAATTGAGTTATCATAAGTATTAATTAGACCTTCATGACCGCAGCTACTTTGATCAACTTTCCCGCTCACATTACAACCAGGCTTGAAATAATTGAACTCTGCTGGATAGCGGTTAGTATAACTCCAATGACTACCTGAAGTATGTATCACCAAAAATTGTTTACCGCTATTTTTGAGGATATTTTCAATGTAAGGCAGCATAACGCCATCATGAGCGTTCATGGCAAATAAAGCAGAGCCACCGGGGATAATGGCAAAATTTACTTCATCATAGACGGTGCCTAGATGAGTGTTATTTAAATATTTCATTAATGATTGCGTGCCAATCCAGGTGGTGTTAAACTTAAGGTGAGTAAGGATAGATAATAACCCAGTTTCCTCGAAGACATGATCTAGATTAGAAGACGAATGGCGAGATAGTAAGCACGGCACTGATAAATAAGTTATATTAGAGCATGAGTGTGCTTTAAAAGATGATAAATTGTTTATAGTTTTTAGCTTTGGTGTTGTCTCTCGATTGTAGCCATTAATACCAAAATTACTATATCTTGCAGATTCTCCAATTACCAATACACCAACAATATCTGCAGCAGAATTATCGATAAAACTAAATTGTTGACTAATATCATTGCGAGTAGAGTGGCGCCACATCTCAGTAAAATATAAATAGGTGTTATGTAGGTACTGGATCGGAAAATAGCTGCCTAAAACTTTGTAAGGCAGAGAGATGATAGCGTTGATAGTTAATAACAAACAAATCGCAGCTAATAATTTATTTATAAAAAGCTTGCTAGTATTTATTCCAAAATGTTTAATAGTATAAATACAAATAGATATACTAAAAACTAACCATACTATTAGATTAGTACTTGCTAGCTCGAAAGCTTCATTGAGATTAGTGCCAAATAATGCTTTTATTATTTCTTTAGTTGGTGCAATTTTAAAGAAATATAAATAATAACTGGATAATGCTCCACTGATAAAAAGTAATATAGCGGTAATTAAAAATAATGTGCGATGAATGGTGCAGCCAAAAAAGAAGATAAATAAGGTAAGGTATATATAAATAAAATCCTTGCCTAATTCTAAAATAGCCAGAACTCCGCTAACTTTATAATAGTCGAATTTATAGATAAACACAGCTGAATTAAAAAGGAGCATATAGATAATAGCTATTATTGCTGCTATCTTAATTAAGTTAAGCTCCAAGTGTTTTTGTAATATTTTAAACATATCAGATTATATATTCTAAATAAGCTTTAACTATCATGATAAGA
The DNA here is from genome assembly GCF_034366785.1 of Candidatus Trichorickettsia mobilis. Classification (NCBI taxonomy): domain Bacteria; kingdom Pseudomonadati; phylum Pseudomonadota; class Alphaproteobacteria; order Rickettsiales; family Rickettsiaceae; genus Candidatus Trichorickettsia; species Candidatus Trichorickettsia mobilis. The sequence continues at coordinate 832,550 of NZ_CP112932.1, read as the reverse complement.
TCTAATCTACAAGATATATAATTATGAAAATTACTATTGAAATTGCTCAACGCTGTAAATATTGGAATAATCATAAGCAACTAAATAAAAGAATAATGGCAAAAATTTGCCAAAATATTATTGCTAGGTTCGCCAACTTAAAACAAGTAAAGATTTTTGAATTATCAATTTTACTTACGGATAACGCAGAGATATCAGAGCTAAATAATAAATTTCGTGGAAAAAATCAAGAAACTAATGTATTATCGTTTCCAGATATTCCATTAGTGGGTAAGCATATACTTGAATTTCAACCTAATTTAAATTATATGTACTTAGGAGACATGGCTTTTAGCTATCAACAGCTATTACATGAAGCTGAAGAGCAACATAAGCTATTTGAGCATCATTTTCTACATCTTTTTGTGCATAGCATGTTGCACTTACTGGGTTTTGACCATCAAAAGGATGAAGATGCAGTGATAATGGAAAATTTGGAGATCCAGATATTACAGGACTTTGCCATAAATTCTCCATATTTATAACCTATATAAGCTTATACTATGTATATTGACAAATGTAATATTAAAATTTATGCCTAAACCTTCATCTTCGGAAGAATCATCACCCTCGTCTACTTCACGAGTAAAAGTTAATGCCAAGAAAAAATTTAGCTTAGGCGCTGTGATATCAGCGTTATTTGCATCTTTAAAGCTAATAACCAGAAAAAAAACTATAGTCAACGCTAACGCTGCTCCCATACATCTAGATCCGTATAAAATAAATGGCGCTATCAATGAGCAAGAAATACTGAATAACTTTTTAACTTTCAGTAATAAAACTGTTGAAGATGCAATGATTCCTCGATCGGATATTGTCGCTGTAAAGCATGATATTAATTTGACTGAACTTTTTGAGCTAATCATCAAAACCCATCACACCAGAACTTTGGTATATGAAGGTACGTTAGATAATATTATTGGCTTTGTTCATATCAAAGATTTATTTATGATACTAGCACAAAACAAGAATTTTCAGCTTAAAAAGATCATTAGGAAGCCTATTATTTCAGCACCGTCGATGAAATTAACCGATCTTTTAATCACCATGCAACGGCAACGTACTCATATATCAATTATCGTCGATGAATATGGCGGCACTGATGGTATTGTCACCATTGAAGATATTATGGAAGAAATTGTTGGACGTATTGACGATGAGCATGATGATAAGTTGGAAAGTGATGCTTATCAAATACTTGATTCCAGTACTGTGTTATCGAGTAGTAGAGTGGAGGTTGAAGATCTGGAAAGAATATTAGGAGTAAAGCTCAAAGATGATAAAGATGAATTTGATACAATCGGCGGTTTGGTGTTGGCTAAGGTCGGTAATGTACCATCACCAGGCACCAAGATCGAGATTTCTAATCAAGTAGAACTTGAGGTGATAGATGCAAATGCCAGAACCTTAAAACAGGTTAAACTTACATTAAAGAATGCTCAACACATACCTACAAAATCTACGTCTTGAAAATTATCGCAATTTTCAAACACTTGCTCTGGAAAGTAGCAATAATCCTATAATTTTAATAGGAGAAAACGGCATTGGTAAAACTAATGTTCTGGAAGCAATTTCTTTGCTTTTTCCTGGTCGCGGTATTAGAGCAGCCAAATTAGAAGATATTGGCAAGTCAGGTGAGAAATCATGGTCAATTGCAGCAAAATTGCAAAGTAAAGTTGGTATTGCGGAACTCCGCACAACTTTTAATGCTAATACTGGCAAACGCTATATAGAATTTAATGGTGCTAAAATACCTAATAGCGAGCTTAGTATGTTATCCAGCATACTATGGCTTACTCCACAAATGGAAGGTATATTTTTAGCAGCTAGTAGTGATAGACGCAAATTTCTGGATCGCATAGTTTTCACTTTTTATCATGAGCATGCAACAAAAGTGAGTAAATATGAATATTATATGCATGAAAGAGCCAAGATTTTACAACAGGAGTCAATAAATTCAAGTTGGCTACAAATAATTGAAAATAAAATGGCAGAATTATCAGTGGTAATTGCTACTAATAGGACTAATGTTTTAGCTTATTTACAAAGTGCCATTGACGAATTAGATAGTGAGTTTCCTAAAGCCATATTAGCTATTGAGGGAATAGAATTACAAATAGATAGTACAAATATCGTAGAGTTGGTTCAACAGCAACTTGAGAGCAGGCGTAATCAAGATAGACTATCCGGCAGAACTACTTTCGGCACTCATCGTAGTGATCTTATCGTAAAACATAAGATCAAAAATATACCGGCACAGTTTTGTTCCACTGGTGAACAAAAAGCAATGTTGATTACGATAATGCTAGCTCAAGTAATTAGTATTATCAAAATAACATCTACAGCACCCATATTATTATTAGATGAAGTTTTTGTACATTTAGACTCTATCAGAAAACAATATTTAATTAATTTTTTGGTTACAGTTCAGTTACAGATATGGATCACTGCAACTGATTTAGATGGAATTGAAGAGTTGGCGAACTATGCAGAATTAGTAAATTTAGACATCTTAGCGTCGGTCAATTAGGTGGTGACAATCAAATTTTGTATCTATTCAGGGGTCTGGCAAACCGCAGATGTATGATATATACACTATAACGCACTCGATGTCATTCCCAGAAACGGCGGGAATCTAGGAATAAAACCTCAAATGCTTAGATGTACGCTGGATTCCCGCCGTTGCTGGGAATGACACCGTGGAAGCAGTTTGTTGTCAAACTCACCATCTGTATACCGGAACGGTAAATGTTTGCACCAGGGACGTGAATAGATACCAAATTTTTAGGATTCGGTTGTGCTCACATATTAGGCCCTGTGAACAAATTTTATGATGCCCTCATTTAATTAACGCTTAATGACGACTGTTCCCGCAATTTTATCATGCAATGCTTGATGCCGTTCATTAAGTAGAATATACCAGATACCAAATAAAGCAGTTAGGTAAGCAAAAAATCTTTTTACAAACTGGCTAGTTTTAGGTTTTAATAATGTTTCTGCATCCACTATTCTTAAGCCCAGAATCATTTTACCAGGCGTTGCTCCTTTATATATCCAAAAGCCAACGAAGAAGCTACCCATTATCACTGCATGCAAAGCAAATAATGAGGCTAAATAACCCAAAAATTTACCAGCAGTTATGTGCTGCATAAACTCTGGTAAGCTTGTAGCACTAGCTATAGCCTGTGCATCAGCAAGGTCAACATGTTGTTGAATGAAAAAATCCTGAAAAAATAAAAGAAAAATTTTTGGAGCAAAAAAATTCATAATTGGAGTAGCAAAGATTGCTAATAAAAACAGATCAATTGTGGTTGCAAAAAGTCTTGGAACCAATCGTGGATAAACAACTTGTCTTTTCATTATACAATTCCGTAAACTTTGACTTGACTTGGGTAGACGAAGGTCAAAATTGAAGAAGTGCTAGGAGTGCCGAAGTCGAGAAGCGCAGCGTATATTTTATACGTGAGCATCGCAGATTCTTCGAGAACGACAACGCAATTCTCAATTTTTACCGAGTATATCTAGCGTAATATAAAGGCTAATCTATTACCTAACGTAATATCTATTTTCTCAGTTATATCTGGAACTGATGAAAACTCGGTTCTGATACTAACAGATTGTTTAGGTGATAAGGCAATATCTGTCTGATCAGCAACATGAGACTTTAAAGCTGTGTTATTTTTATCAAATAATCTTACTCGTACTAAAGGCATTGGTAAAATTTGAGTGGATGAATTTACTATTTTATAAGTAATGGTAATTTTACCGGCATCCTTATTATTTGTTATATGTATATCATTAATACTTAGTAATTTTGCCGCATCTGAATAATTGAAACCCCAAAAATCTTGAAATAAAATTATCGACAATATAATAATTAAGCATATAAATAACATTGGTAAAGTATATAAATATTGTGGTATTTTTATAGGAAGCAATGCCGGTAAATTAATACCACTACCTAACTGGCTTTTGTAAGCGAATTTTGGATTTGCAATTACTGGCTCTAATTTTATATCATCATTTAATTGTTGATGCCAAATGTTTGCACATTTTGAGCATCTTACCTTTCTGCCAAAATGACCTATTTGTTCTGGTTGTACTAAAAAATGAGTGCCACATTTGGGGCAAGTAATATACATTGATTATGCCAATAGCAAATTGTTTGATGGTAGATGTAAAAAATAAAGTTATTTACAGTTTTTATCAACAGACTTCTTACAAAATCTTTGTCTAGGATAGAATTTTTAGAAAAATCACCTTTAGAATGAAGTTATACAAAAAGATTATGCAGCAAGATATTGATATAATAGAACAAATTTGGCAAACACGTGATAAATTAGTGTACGATTCTTTAGAAATGGAATTGGTACACCAAAAAGTAAGTAATGTCATCAATTTGCTGAATCTAGGGATCATTAGAGTATGTGAATATCATAATAATAATTGGATAGTACATCAATGGATAAAAAAGGCAATTTTATTATATTTTCAAATTAATAAATCACAAATTTATAACGGTGATTCCATTAAGTGGTACGATAAGGTACCACCTAAATTTAGTAGTACTAGTGAAGAAGAATTCAAAAATTACGGATGTAGAATTGTACCAGGTGCGTTTATTAGGACTGGTGCATATATTGCTCGTAATGTTATAGTAATGCCATCATTCATCAATATTGGAGCATATATTGATGAGGGGTCAATGATTGATACCTGGGCTACAATCGGCTCCTGCGCTCAAATAGGTAAAAATTGTCATATTTCTGGTGGTACTGGAATTGGCGGAGTATTAGAGCCTATCCAAAATAACCCAGTAATCATTGAGAATAACTGTTTTATCGGAGCACGGTCTGAGGTTGTCGAAGGAGTGATAGTTGAAGAAGGAGCAGTAATCGGAATGGGAGTATTTATTGGAGCCTCGACTAAAATCGTCAATCGCGAAACTGGAGAAATTATTTATGGTAGAGTACCAGCATACTCTGTAGTGGTTCCTGGAACGCTTCCAGCTACTGATGCTACTAAACCAGCTTTGTATTGTGCAGTCATCGTCAAACAAGTTGATGCATCTACACGCAAGAAAACGGCTATCAATGAGCTGCTAAGATGTTAGAATAATGAGAGTGTTCAATAGACCTCTGAAGTCTATTATATAAATTGCAACTTGCCCCACTATGTCTTATAATACAGTCAATATTAATAAATTATTTGAACTTAAAGAGTAAAAATTATGGCCAGAGTAACCGTTGAAGATTGTATTGATAAAGTAGAAAATAGATTTGAACTTGTAGCTCTTGCCGCTCAAAGAACTAAAGACATTAGCTCAGGCATCAATATTACAGTAGATAGGGAAGATGATAAAGATTCAGTAGTTGCTTTACGAGAAATTGCAAACGCGAATATTAAACCTACAATCTTAAGGGAAGAATTGATAAAGCGGTTACAAACACGTAATAAAATTGATCATATAGATGATGATCAACCAACTGTAGAAAATTCAGAAGATTTTGAATATGTAGCTGATTCAGATTTTTATATTGAAGATGCTGATTCTGGATACGAAGAACAGATGTTTAGTGATGACGTTTCAGATATAGATATAGAAGACTAAGGAATTTCAACAATGAACCACGAGGATATTGTCAGAGCTGTCAAATCCTACGATCCAAATTGTAACGAAGCTCAAATCAATAAAGCTATTGATTTTGCCATCAGTTATCATGGTGCTCAAACCAGAGAATCAGGCGAGCCCTATTATTATCACCCATTAGAGGTTGCAGAAATTATTACTGAGATGCACCTTGATAGTGATTCAGTGATCGCGGGGATATTACATGATACTATTGAAGATACAGATCTCACTTTAGGTGAAATTGAACAACATTTTGGTAGCACCGTTAGTAAACTTGTCGATGGAGTAACCAAATTATCAAAAATTGAATTTATGCCTGATAATGTTCGTCAGGCAGAAAACTTTCGCAAACTATTGTTGGCAATGAGCGATGATATAAGAATATTATTGATTAAACTTGCTGATAGATTGCACAATATGCGTACTATAGATTCGATAAAATCCCTAGAAAAACGTACGCGTATTGCAGTAGAAACAATGGAGATATACGCACCTCTAGCAGAAAGAATAGGCATCCAGCAAATCAAAGTAGAACTTCAAGATATTTGTTTCAGAATATTACAACCGGAAGCAAGGGAATCAATTCTAAATCGTCTACATAAAATCTCAGCCGATGAAGGTAATCTTGTCGATAACGTTATCGCAGAATTTACCAATACCCTAAAGAGTGCTGGTATAAAGGCTATTGTACATGGTAGACATAAAACCCCATATTCAATTTGGATGAAAATGCAGCAAAAAAATATCGGGTTAGAACAATTATCAGATATTGTTGCATTTAGAATTATAGTAGATACTATTCCCCATTGTTACCAAACACTTGGAATAATTCATACTAAATATCAAATGGTTCCAGACAGCTTTCAAGATTTTATTAGTACCCCCAAAAACAATGGTTATAAATCTTTACATACAGTTATTATAGGACCACTTCAACAAAAAATTGAAGTACAAATTCGTACTGATGATATGCATGACATCGCTGAACTTGGGGTTGCAGCACACTGGCGCTATAAACAGCAATATCATGATCATGACGTGGCAGATGGTACTCAATACCGTTGGATACGTGAATTATTAGCCATACTGGAACAAGCCGGTGATCCAGAGGATTTTTTGCAGAACACAAAACTGGCAATGTATTATGATCAGGTATTTTGTTTTACTCCCAAAGGTAATCTAATCGCCCTGCCGAAAGGAGCTACTTGCGTTGATTTCGCCTATGCTGTACATTCAGATGTTGGCCATCATTGTGTGGGAGCAAAAATTAATGGTTGTATCGTACCCTTACGTTCTACATTAGAAAACGGTGATCAAGTAGAAATTATTGTTTCAAAAAACAAAACCCCTTCTCCAAGTTGGCAAAAATTTGTCATTACCGGCAAGGCTCATTCTGAAATAAAAAGATTTACTCGTAACCAACAAAAAGAACAGTACATCAAATTAGGTAAAGCAATAGTTGATAGAGCCCTTAGTTTTTTAAATATAGTGGATGAGGCAAGTGCTTTAGACAAAGCATGTACATCTTTAAAAAAACAAGGAGTTGATGATCTGTTATATGCTATTGGGGATGGCAGCATAAGCAGTGAAGAGTTAATGAAATATATTACCCCTAAACAAAGTAAAATTAGCTCCACTTTGTCTTTATTAAAATTTAATAAAAGTAAAAAATCAACTAACCAGGCGTTACAAGATACTGCTCTACCAATTCAAGGATTAATAGAAGGTATGGCTATCCATCTTGCTAATTGCTGCAATCCTTTGCTTGGTGATAAAATTGTTGGTGTAGTTCATACTGGTAATGGGGTCACAGTACATACGGCAGATTGTAGTATGCTTAGTAATATTAATGCAATTCCGGAGCGATTGATTCCTCTGACCTGGGATAGTGATAAATCAAATATACCTTTTATTTGTAGATTAAAAATTACTATATTAAATGAACTAGGTAGTATGGCAATATTATGCTCTGAAATCGCAAAAAAACAAGGTAATATTATTAATTTTAAAATTACTAATCGTACAGTTAATTTTTTTGAAATTATTTTAGATATGGAAGTTCAAGACGTCCAACATATTGAGGATATTATTAATGTTTTACAAAGTAAATCAGTTATTTCGCAAGTAGAGAGACACAAATCATGATTATTGGCATTGGTACAGACATAGTACAAATTTACCGAATTGAGAAACTATTAACAAAATATGGTGAGATTTTTAAATCAAGAATTCTAAGTTTATCAGAAATAGACTTAGTCTCTCGTTTATCTCCAAATAAACATGCGGCTTTTATTGCAAAGCGTTTTGCAGCAAAAGAGGCTATTAGCAAGGCTTTAGGAAGTGGTATTGGGCAAAGTCTACAGTTTAAAAATATTAAAATATTTAATGATAATTTAGGTAAACCTTTTGCTACTATCCATTCCACAAAAATTAAAGATCTTAGTAAATTTAAAATTGATTTATCTATTTCAGATGCTTATCCTCTGGCTATCGCATTTGCAGTAGTCAGCATGTATACTCGGTGAAAATTGAGAATTGTGTTGTCGTTTCCAGAAACTCTGCAATGCGAAACAAACTAAAGTATACGGCGCTTTTCGATTCTGGAACTCCTAGCACTTCTTCAATTTTGACCTTCGTCTACTTATAGTTAAAACAGTGGAATTGGTATTTTATTTTATGAAGTATGCTGAATTCATTTTAGCATCTCCTGAGACCATCATGAGATCCTGACACAACCCATGAAACAAGTTTAGAGCATGATTGGAGATGACTCAGTTTATTAAGCTAATTCGACTGTTTTGTTTACATCTACCCTCTTAAACACCATATATTATTTATAGAGAATTTATGTTACTACTTGAACGAAAAAAACTTAATGGCTCACTTGATACTATCCATTTTATAGGCATTGGTGGAATTGGTATGAGTGGAATTGCTGAAATTATGCATAATCTCGGCTATAAGGTACAAGGATCAGATATAGTCGAAAATTATAATACTATAAGGTTGGCTGCTAATGGCATTAAAATATTTTATGAACATATTGCCACTAATATTATTAACGTGTCATATGTAGTAGTATCTTCAGCTATTAAATCTGATAACCCGGAGGTACAAGCAGCATTAGAGAGCAGAATTCCTATTATCAAACGTGCTGAAATGCTTGCGGAATTAATGCGTCTTAAATGCTCAGTCGCCATTTCTGGATCACATGGTAAAACTACTACCACCTCATTGGTCGCTTGTTTATTTGAAGCTGCAGGGTTATATCCCACTGTAATTAATGGTGGAATAATCAATAATAGATTAACTAATGCTTATCTTGGCTCTAGTGATTATCTTATAGCTGAAGCTGATGAATCTGATGCAACTTTTATCCAATTACCATCTACTATTGGTATAATTACTAACATTGATGCCGAACATCTTGATTTTTATAACGATTTTGATAGCTTAATTCTGGCATTTAGAAGTTTTATTACAAATTTACCATTTTATGGATTTGGTGTCGCTTGTATTGATCATCCAATAGTTAGAAAATTAGTAAACACCATTACCGAACGCAAGATTATTACTTATGGCATTGATTCTACTGATGCTCATATAAAAGCTTTTGATATTCACTCAGATATAACATCTTCTACTTTCACCGTAAAAATTGATCTCCCGCAAATTAATGGCGCTACAATAATAGAGCAAATTACTATACCAACTCCAGGTCGACATAATGTACTAAACTCATTGGCTGCTATTGCTGTCGGCATAGAACTTGATTTTGGAATTAAGGTAATTAAGAATGGATTTAAGAATTTTCATGGGGTCAAAAGAAGATTTACCAGAGTAGGAGAATATTTAGGTGTAAGCATTATTGATGATTACGCTCATCATCCAGTCGAAGTTATAGCAACTCTTAATACTGCATGGACTATAGCACGCAAACAAAATGGGAAGGTAATTGCTATTTTCCAGCCACACCGATTTTCTCGGTTAGAAAATTTATTTAAAGAATTTACCACCTGTTTTAATTTTGCAGATAAAGTATATATTACAGACGTGTATGGCGCAGGTGAACAACCGATAGCAGGCATTTCTGGGGTTACTTTAGTACAGCAGATGACAGAGACTTTATCTCATGGTGATGTTCATTTTTTACCAACATCAGATATGATTCCTAATATAATTAAGAGTCATGCTGCTCCTGGAGATTTGATAGTAATGATGGGTGCTGGCAGTATTTCATCATGGGCTAATGGTTTACTGGCTAAACTTAACATATAGTGTCATCAGTTATTTGTGTGAGCGTATAGCGTCGGTCAGTGAGCTTGGGACGACAAAATTTCGCGTGGATTTCACACCTTGGGCTTACGTATTATAATACTGCTTGCGCAGGCGCTCACACTAAAATTTAAAAATAACTAGCTCACTGACTCTAGCTATATCTATTCATACCCCCGACAAACCTTTACCGTATCAGGGTATACAGATGTTAAGTTTGACAACAAAAGGCTTTTATTCCTAGATTCCTGCCGTTGCTGGGAATGACATTGAGTGCGTTAAGAAGACTAGTGTATATATCATACATCTGCGGTTTGCCAGCCTCCTGAATAGATACGTCATTATCTAACTAACCTATATTATTAGTATTATATAGTATGGCTTTATAATTTAAACCCTATACCTGCAGAAACAACTAAAGGATCAATCTTGGCTGTAGATGATATGTTAGTAGCATTCTTTACTAACGCTCCTTTATAGGTTACTTTTGCCTTCAAAAAGTACTTCCTAATATCAACGTTAATGAACGTATCATCTTTTGCTACGAAATCTACGCCAATTTGTAGTACTGCCCCGTGGCCATTTTTTATTTTAAATTCTTTAGCTTTAGTGAACAAATATGCACCATGATAACCAGCGCCGACATATGGCCTAATGGCACCATATGGTGCAATGTGATATTGTGCGGTACCGGTTAGTGGTACCATATATATTTTCTTTTTTTTGCCAGCAGTGTTTTGACCACCATAATTATGCGCTACATTATTTAATGTAGAATATTTTGTATTTAAAACTCCAAACCCTAAAGATAATTCTGCGGCCATATTATCATTAAAAAATATAGTTGTTGCTGTATCTCCACCATAACCATTTTCTACAAAAGGGTTTGTTGAAGCTGGTGCAGCAACAGAAGATTTCGGCAATCCTTTTTGTTTAGCATTAGAGGCTATACCATAACCTCTAACTTTAAATAAAAGTTTTCCTTCATCACTATAGTAATCTGCGCTATAATCGTCATCTATGTCTTTTTCGGTATTTTTTGCAGTAGCTATGGCAGCACTTATCATTATGGCTAGCATTAGACAGATAGAAAAAAAATATTTTGCGATATGTTTCATAACCTAGTATCCTTAAACCTTTTACTTATAGTACTTAAAATAATGCTTCTGCATTATACACGAACTTGTGTCTAACCAGCATTGTAATACTAACGGATAATTGCTTGAAGGTTAATCTCAGTGTGATAATTACCACAATCATTTAATTTACAAAAAACTTTTTTGCTATTTTTAAGAAATAAATGTATTTTCTGTCGAACTATATAGTTTACACGAGGCAATATTATGAATGACAAGTTACGTATTTATTTTATCGGTATTGGATGGTTTGTTTTAAGTTTAGTCAGCAGTACTTTAAATGACGTAATCTCAAAATATGCTGGTTTGCGTTTACCAAGTTTTGAAGTTGCATTCTTTCGATTTTTCTTCAGTACAATCACCCTTATACCTTTTATCTGGTACTATGGTAAAGATACCTTAAAGACCAGCAATCCTTTTATCCACGTAATACGCGGAGTTTTACTATTTTTTGGTATGACGTCATGGACTTATGGATTAACTATAGCGCCGATTACCACTGGTACTGTCATAAGCTTTGCTATACCTCTATTTACCTTAGTATTGGCTGTTTTTTTTCTCAGTGAAAATATAATTTGGCAAAGATGGGTTGTTACCATTATTGGATTTTTAGGAATAGTGGTTACTCTGAAGCCACATGCATCAGATTTTGATCCCAAAATATTAATATTTGTAGCAGCTGCTATTGCTTTTGCAATGTTAGATATTATTAACAAAAGATTTGTAATAAAAGAGTCAATGATTAGTATGTTATTTTATTCGGCGTTAATTACTGCTATACTATCAGCTCCTCCAGCAGCTTTATATTGGCAAACACCAACTATCCTGGAAGTATCTCTACTTTTTATACTAGGCATGAGTGCAAATTTAATTTTATTCTTTTTGTTAAAAGCATTTAAGTTGATAGATGCGACTGCAGTCGCACCCTATCGGTATTTTGAATTAATCTTTTCTGCGCTTGCAGCTTTTTTAATTTTTAAAGAATTACCAGAACAAAGTACTATTTATGGCGCTTTAATTGTCATTCCATCAACATTATTCATAGTTTATTCTGAGAAAAAAATAATAACCCAAGAAAGTACTGCAGAAGTAGATGACAAAAGTAATGAATACACGTAGATTAATATTATCAAGCGGAATTGCTAATACGTTTGAATGGTATGATTATGCTTTATTTGGACATTTTGCTCCAATTATAGGACAAAAATTTTTCCCTGATGCCGATCCCAGCGCTTCTTTATTATATGCGTTCTTAGCTTTTGCTATTGGTTACCTAATGCGACCAATAGGTGGCATCTTCTTTGGAATATTAGGCGATCGCTTTGGTCGTAGAGCTGCTCTTAGTGCCGCTGTTGTATGTATGTCTATCCCTACAGTCATTATGGGACTACTTCCAACTTATGATAGTATAGGCGTTACTGCTACTACCTTAATGATTTGTGTTCGTATGTTACAAGGATTATCAATGGGTGGAGCATTAACTGGTTCGATTTCTTTTGTAATTGAACATACAACAAAAAAGCATCGTGGTTTCACTGGTAGTATTGCAATGTCTGGTATTTGTATTGGTATCTTGTTAGGTTCTACTGCATCTTATATCGTAAAATCAACATTATCCGTTGAACAATTTGAAGAGTGGGGGTGGCGCTTACCTTTTTTAATAGGCGTTCTAATTATGTTTGCTGGTTTTTACATAAAAAATTATACGGAAGAAACTCCTCTTTTTGAACAAATAAAAGATAGTGGCAATATCGTACGCTCTCCATTTAAAGAAGTATTTAAAAACCACTGGGCTGATATGTTGGTCTCAATTTTAATTAATTCTACCGGATCAGTGATATTTTATTTGCAGGCAATTTATTTAATGTCTTATTTACAAGTAAATAGACATTTTTCAGAGAGTGAAGTTACTAATTTAGTAAATATCTGTTACATCATTATGGCCTTTGTAACTTTACTTACCGGCTATTTATCAGATTTAATTGGCCGCAAGAAGATTTTTACTATTATCTTAATCATTATTATTGTAGCCACTCCGACTTTAATTAATATTTGTGAAACCGGTGATTTTGCCGCTGTAATCATAGCTCAGATCATTTTATCAATTTTGGCAGCAGCCTATATCGGACCAGAACCAGCTCTGCAAGCAGAGTTTTATCCAACTAATGTCAGAAATACTGCTTTATCTATCTCATATAATACCGCTGTCAGCTTATTTGGAGGGACAACTCCGTATGCGCTTGGGCTTCTAGTTCATCATACTGGTAAATTTACTTCTTGCATCTATTATATAGTTGGTTGTGCAGTGATAAGCTTGATAGCTTTATACTTTTATAAAGATCGTTCTATGGAATCCATTATTGATGAATCTACCGAAAAACCTGGAACTGATAAGATGTTTACAGATGAAAAAGGGCAAATGGCTTCAGAGTATAGTAGATGAACTATTTCTTATTTTTAAAACTTATTAAATAAACCAATCATGCTTGCCACCAGTTTAGAGAACGAAAAAGATATAATTAATATATTACTTCCGGTTATTAAATTGTCCGCTGCTAACCAGGAAGCAGTTATTAATTCTGCTCAGCAATTAATTAGTACCATTAGACAAGATCATGAATTTGGTATCGAAGAGTTCATTCAACAGTTTAGTTTATCGACAGCTGAAGGTATAGCAATTATGTGTTTGGCTGAAGGGTTGTTACGTATACCTGATAAGGAAATTGCAGCAGCTTTGGTAATTGATAAACTAGCTGATAAAAATTGGCAACATCATTTAAATAAATCAAAATCGGTTAAAGCAGGTTTTGTAGCCTATGGGTTATATATTTCAGGAAAATTAGCTGATATGGCTAATATCAATAACGTTTTAACTAATATGGTTAATAATATTAGTCAACCAGTATTCTTAACTATTTTAAAACGTGCGATTGAATTTTTAGGAAAAGAATTTATCTTTGGTTACGATGTAGCTCTGGCTTTGGATACCGTCAAAAATTATCCTAATAATAGATTTGCATTTGATTTGTTGGGTGAATCAGCGCGTACTTTAGAACAAGCAGAAGAATATTATAATCAATATCTTGCAGCGATTGAACAAATAGCTGCAAGCAATTCTTTTAATTCTAATGCCAATCTCTGGCAGCAACCAAACTTATCAGTAAAGCTTACAGCGCTTTATCCGCGGTTTGAGTTGAGCAAAAAACATGACATCGATCATTATCTGTTACCAAAGCTAATTACTTTAGTCAAGAAAGTTAGAGATAATAATTTGACTATTACTTTTGATGCAGAAGAAGCAAAAAGACTAGATATTTATTTATATACGATTCTACAGGTCATTAATGACAGCTCTTTTAAAGACTTTAATGGTATAGGTTTAGTGCTACAAGCTTATCAAACTAGGGCATATAAGGTATTGGACGAGATTATTGCAGTTGCCAAAACACAAAATCGGCAAATTCCAATAAGATTAGTAAAAGGAGCCTATTGGGATCTGGAAATTAAGCAAGCACAAGAACAAGGTTTAAGATTTTATCCGGTATTTACCAAAAAAGAATATACTGATGCAAGTTATATTGCTTGTGCTAGAAAAATGCTAGAACATAGCCAATATATATTTCCACAATTTGCCACCCATAATGCTTTAACTGCAGCCACAATTATTGAACTTGCGCAAGGCAAGATTTTTGAATTTCAAAAACTGCATGGTATGGGCAAAACTTTGCATAATACATTGAACAAAAATCATCCAGTAAGGATATATGCACCAATTGGTAAAATGAATGATTTACTGGCATATTTAATGCGTAGAATGCTAGAAAATGGCGCTAATAGTTGTTTTGTCAATCAAGTAAAGAATACTGCAACGCCATCAGCAAAACTAGCATATAATTTATATGAACAGGTAAAGCACTTACATGAAACCGATGATCAATCTATAATATTACCAAAGGATGTTTACCCTAATAGAGAGAACCCAATTGGTTACGAATTAGGCTATCAGGCTGATTATAATCATATTTACCAGACGGTAAGTAGTTTTTATGGTCAAGAGCATCAAATCGGTTCTATCATAGATGGTAAAATGCTGACCAGTGCTACAGTAACTACTCGTTCAACTCCAGCAAAATCGTTGAAAAAATTTGTTGATATTTCTCGAGCAACAACTGATGAGATCAACATGGTAACTTTAAGTGCCGCTAATGGTTTTAAGCAATGGTCAAAATACGACATTAAACTTCGAGCCGATATTTTACGCAAAGTTGCTGATCTTTATGAAGAAAATAAGTTTTATTTATACGCATTATTAATAGAAGAAGCAGGAAAAACAATAAAAGATGCTATTGCAGAAGTAGTGGAAGCCATTGATTTTTGTCGATATTATGCTAATCAGGCAGAAATATTATTTTCAGGCATAACATTGCCTTCCCCTACCGGTGAAAGTAATATACTGACGTTACACCCACGTGGCATTTTTCTTTGTATTAGTCCTTGGAATTTTCCATTAGCAATTTTTACTGGACAAATAGCAGCTGCACTAGTAACCGGTAATAGCGTAATTGCAAAACCGGCAGAGCAAACTCCGGTAATTGCAAGTGTTGCTGTAAAATTAATGCATCAAGCTGGAGTACCTACATCAGCGTTACATCTTGTTATTGCCTCAGGTAGTGATATTAGCAAATATATAATCAGTGATGAGCGTATCGCTGGGGTAGTGTTTACCGGTTCTACTACTACCGCAAGAATCATTAATTTAAATCTAGCAGCACGTACTAATGGAATAGTACCATTTATTGCAGAAACTGGCGGCCAGAATGCGATGATTGTTGATAGTTCTGCTTTACTTGAACAAGTTACTGATGATGTATTAAATTCAGCTTTTGGCTCAAGCGGTCAAAGATGTTCGGCATTAAGAATAATCTATATCCAAGATGAAATATATGAACCTCTACTGAAGATGATTAAAGATGCAATGGCTATGTTGACCATTGCAGATCCTAAGGATTTTGCTACTGATGTTGGTCCAGTGATTGATAAACAATCGCTATTGACTTTAAATGAACATGTAAAAAACATGATTGATAAGGGTTTCAACTTAGTTGCCCACCATCCACAAATTGGACAGCAACAGGATGGATATTTTTTCTACCCTCACATTATAGAAGTTACCTCAATTAATGATATACCAGAAGAAAAATTTGGTCCTATATTACATGTTGTCCGTTATAAGGTTAATGAATTAGACGCAGTATTAGATGAAATCAATGCTTGTGGTTTTGGCTTAACTTTTGGTATTCATTCACGGATAGAGCGCAAAATTGAATATATCTGCACTAAAATACGTGTCGGTAATATTTATGCTAATCGTTCTATAATAGGCGCCAAAGTTGAATCTCAGCCTTTCGGTGGAGAAAATAAATCAGGTACCGGCTTTAAAGCTGGAGGGCCTCATTACTTATTAAAGTTTATTACTGAGAGAACTATAACAATTAATTTAACAGCTGTAGGTGGAAACATTGAATTATTAAATAAAAACTGATATATACTCGTCTATCAACTTTTCATTTACATGTAGTATATTTGGAAAAATTTACGAACTTAATAACTTCAGAATATTATAATTTAATTATGTAGCTACTTGATGAGCAAAACAAAATCTGTGTTCTTAGCCGCTATCTCAGGCAATGTATTGGAATATTATGATTTCACAGTATATTCAGTATTTGCACCAACAATCGGTCGTATATTTTTCCCTGGAGAATCAGAATTTATACAAACTTTATCTAGTTTAGCTGTCTTTGCAGTCGGCTTCATAACTCGCCCTATTGGTGGTATATTTTTTGGTTATATTGGTGATAGATATGGAAGACGTGTTGCGCTAATTATTTCTATGCTAGGTATGACTATTCCTACCTTTACTATGGGGTTAATACCTGAATATCAAGATATTGGTTACTGGGCGCCGTTATTATTAGTAATTTTACGCTTGACTCAAGGGTTATGTATTAGTGGAGAAGGGGCTGGCACCGCAATCTTCATTTTAGAACATTATCGCAATTTAAAACCTGGATTTACTACTGGATTAGTGCATGGTTCTAACATTACCGGCACTTTAATTGCTTCTTTTGTTGGAATAATGATAGAACAATATTTTTCTCACATTGACTTTGCCTGGCGATTCGCTTTTATATTAGGTGGATGTATGGGGATTGTTGGATTATACTTACGTCTTAAAGTATCTGAAACTCCAATTTTTAAATTACTCGCTAGGAAAAAGCAGACTTTAAAAGCGCCATTTTCTAATGTAATAAAAACAGCTTGGCCATCGATGGTTATTACCTTTTGTTTAGGGGGTGTTGCCAGTAGTGTAGTATATTTAGTAAAAACTTATGTAAATGTCTTCTATCATAATGTATTGCATTTGGATAATACTACTGCGCTAATGTATCTATCATATGCTTCAGTGGTATTAATGATCGCGTTACCAATATCAGGAGCGATAGCCGATAGGATCGGCAAGTTTAAAATGATAGTATTATCTAGTGTTGCAATCTTACTTTTTGCTCTACCGACTTTATTATTCATGTCTGCAATTACACCATGGAAACAGATTCTGGCACTAACTGTTTTAGGGATGTTGGGAGGGGGTATAGCCGGTACAGCATATATTTTTGTTATTTCTCTATTTAAACCTGAACAAAGATATTCTGGAGTAGCATTTAGTTATAATTTAGGAATTGCAATGTTTGGCGGCACATCAGCAATTATTTCTCGTTGGCTAGTGGAAATGACGGGACTTTTTTACGCTCCAGCATTTTATATTATGGCTACTTCTAGCTTGTTCCTAGTTGTTATATATTATATGCGTCATGTTATCAGAGGTCTAGTTAAAGACTAGATATACTCAATTATTTATGAATTATCGTTCTGGCCATCTACAATCCGTCTACTCTATAAACACTATACTCCGTGCAAATGAAGAGTTTGTGAGAGAGGTCTAAGAGCCTGTCAGATCAGTCTATATAAGAGGTAATTTTGTTGTCAAAACGCAGTCGAAGTTCCGCAACAAACAAAGGGAACTGCTTGCGGTACTCGACTTCGTTTTTCCTAAAAATTCCTCTCTTATATCTACTGATCTGACAGCCTCTAATGTCATCCTGAATTTATTTCAGGATCTCTTGCGAATTGATGAGATCCTGAAACAACCCGTGAAACAAGTTCAGGGCATGGTTCTGGATGACATTGGTTTATATTTATCAAACTATTCAAGTTAAACGAGTATATCTAACTGAACACTCTCGCTAATCAAGAGCTAAAAGCTGATAAAGCTGAATTAAAACAGGATAAAGTTGATCTACAAAGACAAGTTGCTTATTGGCAAGAATCTGATGCTGTCAAAGCAGCAAAAATACAAGAACTTCAGCAAAAAATGTATGAAGGTAATATAAAATATCTAGAACTTAAAACTCAATTTGATAAAATTATATCAGACAATCAGCATTTAGCTGTTAATCCTGATGAAGTAGAGGCTATGGGATTAGGACACCATAATCTTGATATAGTATAATATATGTTAAATTAAAGAGGTTTTTATGGCTGTTAACATAAATATATCACTACCTAGTATAGCGGCGTCTAACGTCGCTGTACCTGACACTCGAAGACAAGCAATTATTGATAATCTTAATCAACAAATTGCTAATGTAGATAGAAGAATCAGACTAACAGATAAGCTAATTACTATAAACAATGAAGGCTCAGATATTTTAAGACAATCTATAGAACTTACTCGTAAACATATTGAAACTTTAAAAGAATCAAGGGATCTTACTTATAAACATATTGAAACTTTAAAAGAATCAAGGGATCTTACTTATAAACATATTGAAACTTTAAAAGAATCCAGAGAATTAGTAAAAGAATCTAGAGATATTGTTGCTAGAATGATAGAAATATACGAAACACTAATAGCTAAGTATGGACCAAACGCAAGAATAATAGAAGGTACAAATGGAAAGTTGATATTAGTTAAAGATGTTAACAATTCTCAAGTGCCGGTGCAAAAGCAAGTTTGTGAAGCGGGAACTCAAACGGAAGAATGTGCTCAAATCGCAACCGATAATAAGGAAGTATTAACTAAAAAACTTCAACCTTTGATTAATTCTAAATTAATGAAATGCCCACTTATTTACCGTAGCTATCTACAATCACGAGCAAATGCGCTAATTGAAAATAAATATAATAAATATAAAGATATAAATATAGCTCAATTTTTAACTATAAGAGAGCAATTTACTAGAGATTTGGATTGCGAATTTGCTACGCTAATTTTAGATTAAATGAAACATTATTATTTTGGACTAGCAGCGGAATATTTAACTGTTTTTCTTTATAAACTGAGGTTTTATCAAATCTTACAACATCGGATGAGAAATTGTGCCGGAGAAATTGATTTAATAGCATTACGCGGCAAAAATATTGTATTTATTGAAGTTAAAGCCAGAAGTACAGACGGCGATTATGGTGAAGTATTACGTCATCAACAACGAAAAAGAATTACTAGAGCGGCCGACGCCTTTCTATCACGCCATCCAAAATATCAACATTATCAAGTTAGATTTGATCTGGCTATTGTCAGACCATATAAATTACCAATAATTATTAAGAATGCTTGGTAATGTCAGTTTAGGATAAGGCGCATAAATTTTCATTGAAATTTACAACAAAATTATTGCTGTTTGTTGTGCATTTAGAAACTAAATAGGCTGTGTGCATGTATCATGTTTTCAAATTTTATAATATTCTTAACAACGTCACTTTTTTGCGACAACTGAACAGCTCGGTCAATATGCTAATATGCAAGTAAATCCTGCGCTGCCTTAACACTATTTTCAGTAATTGTTTTACCAGCAATCATTTGTGCCAGTACTTGTACTCTTTCTGATTTGGTAAGGATACGAGCAATAACTCTTGTTTGTTCATTGAAGTGCATTTTACTGACTAAAAGATGTTGATCAGCTTTTGCAGCTACCTGAGGTTGGTGAGTTATCACTATAACTTGAGAAATTCTAGCTAGTTGTTTTAAACGATTACCAATACTATCTGCTACTGTACCACTAACGCCAGTATCAATTTCGTCAAAAATTACTAATGGTATTGCTTCATTAGCTACAAGAGTTGATTTTAATGCCAACATAAAACGCGATAATTCTCCACCTGAAGCAATCTTATCTATTGCAGTATATGGCATTCCTGGGTTAGTAGAAGCGGTAAAACGCACTTCATCAATGCCGGTAACATCAGCTACCGGCTTAATGGTACGCTCTACTTTGAATAACACTTTCTCCATTTGTAACAGTGCTAATTCCTGTTGTATACTTGCTTCAAGTGCTAAGGCTACTGTTATACGTTTTTCGGATAGTATTTTGGCTAGATCTAAATATTCACTTTCAAGTGCTTTAAGTTGTTGATGTAAGTTGCTACTATTAGCAATTTTTTGTTGTAACTCTAATAATTTTAATTTTGTACTTACAAGAAAATCAGGCAATTGATTAGCTGATGATACCCCATATTTACGCACTAGCCCTTTGATAATAAATAACCTTTCTTCTATTGTATCAAGGTTGTGCTCATCGGTTGCTAGATTAGCGATAATATCTTGTAATTGTTGTTTGGCTTCTGCCAGATTATTGTCAGCTTCTTCCAATTGTTGACGGATATTAACAAAACGCTGATCTGCTTGGTTGATACGACTAATAATGCGGTTAGCACGATTAATTGCTTGAGATAGTTCTGGTGCTTCTAGCTGTAATAAAAGATCATGAAATAATTGTAGCTCTTTATCTCGATTTTGTAAGTTACGTCTTAAATCAGCTAGATGCTCCTCTTCATCAATTTTAACGTTTATTGTCGACAATTCATCAGTAATAAATTGTAAATATTCAATTTCACGCAAGGTCTCTTGCTGCTGGTCAGAGATTTCTTTAAGCTGGGATTTTATATTATGCAACTTATTATATTCACTGACCAGTGTTTTGCGCAAATCAGTTAGATTACCGTAATCATCGAGATGATCTAAGTGTGATGAAGATTTTAGTAAAGCGGTATGAGTATTTTGTCCATGTAACTCAAATAAAAGATCAGCAATCATAGTTACAGTTTTGGCAGTAACTACTTGGTCGTTGATCAAAAATTTCTTGCGATTATCTGATGTTTGACTACGCCTTATTACCAACTCATTTTCACTTTCAATTTGCAATTGTAGCAATATCTCTTTGATATTTTTAGATAGCGCAAAGGTAGCAATAACCGTGCATGAATCAGTACCATGTCTGATGACATTATCGATTAATTTACCATTTAAACAAAAAAGCAATGCTTTTAGTAAAATAGATTTACCAGCACCAGTTTCACCTGTGATTACGCACAATCCTGACTGAAACTCAAGATCTAACTCTTCTATCAAGATAAAGTTTCTAATAGAGAGGTTATAGAGCATTTATTCTTCCTTAGTTACCAAAGCATAGGCATGCTTATACCACGTACTTGCTGGATAATTATGCCCAAGTACCGCAGCATATTTTTTAGCATCCTCATTTAATCCAAGCAACTTATACCCTAAAACTAATCGATACAAAGCCTCTGAAGTATGAGAAGTAGTTTGGTATTGCTCTATTACATTTTGAAATCTAAGAATAGCTGCAATCGGGTTTTTAATGCGTAAATAATAGCGTCCTATTTCCATCTCTTTTCCAGCAAGATGATCATTCACCAGGTCAATTTTTAATGCTGCATCTATAGCATATTTAGTTCCAGGAAAACGTTGAATCACATCATCAAAACTTGCCTTGGCTAGGCTTGTTCTAGATTGATCAAGGTGAACATTGGAAATTTGCATATAATACGATAATCCTTTAAGATAATATGCATATGCGATGTCTATGTTCATTGGATGTAATTTGATGAATGTATCTAATACATCAACAGCTTCTTCATATTCAGTTGCTAAAAACAAAGAATAAGCATGCATTAACTCAGCTTGCGGCGTAACTAAGTTTCCTGGGTGCTGTAAAAACACCTTACCAAATTCTGTAGCAGCATCATTATATTTGTTTTTTTCAAGTAGAACTAAAGCATTGGCATATAATTCTGTAGCAGGAACAACAATATCGTCATCCTTCTTCTTGCTTTTACAACCAACAAATAATAATCCTAATATGATTAGGCAAGAAAATTTCATCTTCATCACTATATAGCACTCTCTTAAGTATCTTTAGCCATATTTATACACGAGATGAATAACTTCAGACAAGGAAAATTTAACTTGACTATAATCTCACTATCAAATAGTGAGATTATAGAAAGATTAAACGGCATTATTAGATTTGTTCTATAAAAATTTAATATTAGTCAATGCAATCATCAGCTAATCCTGTAAGTACACTTTGATCAGCGTCTGTGGCATTGTCAAATTCCAGCTCATTCAAGCACAAGGTCTTAGTGGGCGAAAACTGAGTAGTTTTTGCAGTAAGTGCTGACTGCAAAAACGATTTTAGTTGTGTTTCAGTAATAGTACTCTCGTTTGATCCTATATCTAGATATTCTAATTTATCCATTAATATTAACAAGTTATTTATTCCAGCACCATTTAAAGAATTATCGGATAATGAAAGATCCTTGATGTTACTTTGGCGCAAAGCATTTAATTGAAGATTTTGTTACACAAGCGTCACTAAGCTATCAATATTAGTCAAATAATTCTCAGATAATAGATAAGACAGAGAGACCAGGAAGATCCTTACCTTCCAAATATTCTAGAAATGCGCCACCACCAGTTGATATATAACTAAAACCTTCTACTGCTAATCCTGTTGCTTTTATAGCGGCAACAGTATCCCCACCTGCTATGATACTACTTAAATTATAATGCTTGGTTTGTTGCCAGATTAGTCTTGCGAGGTAATTTGTGCTACAATTAAAATATGGATTTTCAAATAACCCAGCGGGACCATTCCAAACTAACATATGGCTCTTTTTAATAATAGTAGATATTTTTTCTGTAGTTTCAGTACCTATATCGAGTATTATCTCATCTTCATTGATTTGATCATGATAAACTATTTTACAATTATTATATTGCTCATTCTCAAGCTTGTTAGCAACCACTACATCAATCGGCAGTAAGATATTTTTTCCTAAAGATTTTGCTATATTTAAAATATTCTTTGCTTCTTGAAAATACTCAGGTTCATTGGAGGATTTGCCAATTTTATGTTCTGAAGCTGCTAAAAATGTATTTGCCATTTTCCCAACAATTATTAAATTATCAATCTTTTTGATCAAATTATTTAACAATTGAATTTTTGTTGAAACTTTAGCACCTCCTATAATAGCAGTTGCCGAAGATGATTTTTGTAAAATTATGTCGATGTTTTTTAATTCTTGTAATAATCCGAGACCTGCAGCTGCAGGCAATAATTTCGGTAATCCTACAATAGATGAGTGTGCTCTATGCGAACAAGAAAATGCATCATTAATATATATATCGCCAAGAATAGCTAATTCTTTGGTAAAAACCTCGTCACATTTTTCCTCTCCAGGATGAAAGCGTAAATTTTCTAACAGCATAATTTCACTTGCAGCTAAACTATTAACTGCTGCTAATGCTTTACTGCCAATGCATTCTCTGAAAAATTTTACTGGTTGGTTATAATACTGCTTAAGCTGTACAGCTATTTGTTCAAGTGAAAATTGCTGCTCAAATTCATGTGGTCTACCAAAGTGAGAAATTATTATGATCTTTGCCCCAGCATTCACTAAGTAGTTAATAGTAGGAATCGATCTAATTATTCTCGTATTATCTGTTAATTTACCATCTTTGATTGGTAAATTAAGGTCTAACCTTAAAAGTACTCTTTTATCTTTTATCTCTAAATCGCGTAATTGCTTTAGCATATTATAGAAATTTTTTTAAAATATCACAACAATCCAGCATCCTTTGAGCAAATGCCCACTCATTATCATACCAACTTAGTACTCGAGCAAAATATGGAGTAACTATTTTTGTTTCAGAAGGATCAAAAATTGAACTATAGCTAGTATGATTAAAATCAATGGACACTAAATTAGCAGCAGCTATCCCTAATATTCCTTTTAAATAACTATTGCTGGCATTAATCATTGCCTCATTTATAGAGAATATTTCCAATTTTTTACTAGCAGTAAAAGTAAAGTCAATTAAAGAAACATTAGCTACCGGCACTCTCACTGCCGAACCATCCAATTTTCCTTTTAATTCAGGTAATACTAATCCAATAGTTGCTGCTGCTCCAGTCTTTGTTGGAATCATTGAAGTAAATGCTGCTCGTGCACGCTGTAAATCCTTATGGCTAGCATCAACTATGTTCTGATCGCCAGTATAAGCATGAATAGTAGTAACATACCCAGCTTCTATATTAAAGTGATCATGTAAAACCTTGGCCACCGGTACTAAAGCATTAGTAGTACATGAGCCTATAGAAATAATATCGTCATTTTTTGCTATATCTTGATGATTTATACCGATAATAATAATTTTATCAACATCAACAGCTGGAGCAGAAATTATTACTTTCTTAGCTCCACTAGCTAAATGAAAAGCAGCTTTATTCTTATCCGTAAACTTACCAGAACATTCAAGCACTATATCCACGTCAAAATCTTTCCATGGAATATCTGCTGGGCTCTGATGATGAAAAACTGGAATTTGTTGATCTTGAATAATTAAGTGCCTATCTCCTGCTTTAGCAATTATATCTGATCTACCATGAATGGAATCATAATTTATTAAGTGGCAAACTGTTGAGATGTCACTGGGGGTGTTTAGCGCAACAATTTGATGATCACCTCTAGCAATTGCTGACCTAAATACTAATCTACCAATACGGCCAAGCCCGTTAATTGCTATGTTCATCTTTTACCAACTTTGTTCCTGCTAAAATTGGCTCTCCTCGTAAAAAATCTTTGATCATCAGTACTTTTTTACCGGCCTGTTGTAATTTTTTTATTATCAAGAAGCCCTGGCCACAAGCAATTTTTAAATCATTATTGACTACTGTTCCTGGCATAAAATTATGTTCCTGATTATCAAAATCAGCTTCTAGTATTTTAATAATCTTTTCTTTATATTCAAAATATACTCCTGGCCATGGATTCATACCACGAATTTTACAATCTAATTTATCAGCAGATTCTTCCCAATTAATTCTGCTTTCTTCTTTCTTTAACTTATGAGCATAGATAATTTGGTTATTATCTTGAGGAATTTTAGGTAAAGTTGTATATTCTGCTAGAGTTTTTATAAGAAGCCTGGCACCAATAGCAGCGCATTGATCATGTAATTCTGAAAAAGTTATCTTTGGACTAAGCGCTAGTTTCTCCTGTAAAATTATATCGCCAGTATCCAACCCCTCGTCCATTTGCATTATACAAATTGCGGTTTCTTGTTCACCGTTTACTATAGTTCGCTGCAAAGGAGCAGCTCCGCGATATTTTGGTAAGGCAGAAGGGTGAATGTTAATAGATCCGTATTTTTTAGCATATAAAATTTCTTTAGGAATTAAAAATCCGTAGGCCGCCACCACTATAATATCTGCTTCTATACATGTTATTAGTTCAATTACTTCAGTTTTTTTTAAACTATTTGGAGTATAGACAGGTATGTGATGATTTTCTGCTAATATATGCACTGGCGAATAAACTTGCTTTAACCCTCGATTTTGAGGTTTTGGCGCAGCAGTAAAGACTGCCACTACTTGATTTGTTTGTGAATTAATGAGTTCACTTAGAGCCGGTATCGCAAACTCTGGCGTACCCATAAAAATTACTTTCACAAACAATTCTTCTTTAATTTCTTAAGTTTGCGTAAGGCTACATCGCGCTTTATATTGCTTAAGTAATCTACTAATAACTTACCATTTAAGTGATCTATCTCATGTTGAATTGCCCTAGCCAACCAACCACTAACTGTAATTTCTTGCGACTTGTTGGTATAATCCAGAAATTTAGTCTTGATACTATCCGGCCTTGCTATTTCAACTCTTTGTTCAGGCAAAGATAGGCATCCTTCTGTTGCTAGCACCAATTCTGTAGATTGCTCGATAATTTCAGGATTAGCCATAAAAAGTGGAAAAAAACCTTGCTCTCTTTCACTTTGATCATTATCATCCTGTAAATCAATCACTAAAATTCTTTGCAATATTCCAACCTGTACTGCAGAAAGACCAACACCATGGTCATGATACATTGTTACTAACATATCATCCATTAATTTTCTGACATTGTCATCTACTTGTCCTACAACAGCAGATTTTTCTTTTAAAATTGGATCTGGCGCTGTTATTACATTAAGTATAGTCATAATTTTGTATTAATTTAGCTCTATTCAAATTTTTTTGTTTTAATTTTTTACTTCCACTACAATCTTCTACTCCCTTTAGTAGTTCCTGTAAATAAATTTCAAGCGCTTCTCTGATAAGGTAGGATTTTGATCGATCTAGTTGCTTTGCAACCTGAGATAAGGAAGAATATAGTCTTTCTGGTATTTGCGTGCTAATTACCGTCATATTATTACACCATTTTTTATTAAACAGGTCAATTTAATTTGTTTGAATGATCTCAATCATCATCAGTAAATATTTTATCATTATACTCCAGGTATGAAATCAGTAGTTCTATTTCTGGAAGCACTTCTATATCAAAATAGTTATGGCATGCACCACCACCTCTCGACCCATAGCGCTCAAAAATAGCAAGTAATCCCTCACACTCTTCTTTTGTTAGAGGCAAGTTTTGTATATCTTTTGTAATTAGAGGGCTAGGGTAATAGATGACAAACTCAGGATT
Organism: Candidatus Trichorickettsia mobilis; assembly: GCF_034366785.1. Taxonomy (NCBI): domain Bacteria; kingdom Pseudomonadati; phylum Pseudomonadota; class Alphaproteobacteria; order Rickettsiales; family Rickettsiaceae; genus Candidatus Trichorickettsia; species Candidatus Trichorickettsia mobilis. The sequence goes on along the minus strand of NZ_CP112932.1, from coordinate 805,583 downwards.
ATTTAAGAATATAGCTTCTTTGTTAGCCAATTTCTTAGTTAAAATTTTACTGGCATGCGCATAATCTTCGTCACCTCCAGCTATTACTAGCATAGTTATAGGTCCTTCAAACTCTGGAATACATTTCATCTTCAACATATTACTGTTTTTCTCTATGGGAGAATATCTATAATATTCACGTACTGCAGACATAGATGCCTATATTATTTATTTATAATTTTAAAATAGATTACAGAAGAATATTTAACTAGTTCCATTAAATTTGTGATACCACCGATCATCAGTAAATAGCTGATCATCATACTCCAAGTATGAAATCAGTAGTTCTATTTCAGGAAGTACTTCTATATCAAAGTAATCATGACATGCACCACCATGTCTTGTACTAAAATCCTCAAAAATAGCAAGTAATTCCTGACTCTCTTCTTTTGTTAGAGGCAAGTTTTGTACATCCTTTGTAATTAAGGGAGTAGGGTAATAGATGACAAACTCAGGATTATTTAAAAATATTGCTTCTTTGTTAGCTAATTTCTTAGTTAAAATTTTACCAGCATGCGCATAATCTTCGTCACCTCCAGCTATAACCAAATGAGTTGCTCCTTTGAACTCTGGAAAACATTTCATTTTTAACATATTGCCATCCTTCTTTTAAAATTGGTAAATTATTTATCGGAATGTTCATCCAGCTTGAACATCTTCCTGAAGCCTTATAATCCCAATGTATATTATGACCGCTGTCTATATGCGGGCGTCACTCACCTCCATATTGATCATATAGGCTTTTTTCTTTTCTATTACGAGGCTTTGTTTTTGAAGCTAAACCCTCTCTTAATATACCATTAATAGGCGGTTCTGGCCAGGTTTTAGTATCGGTCATTTTTATCAATGCTTCGACTTTACTCAAATCTTCAATGATTACCATTACCGGCTCAGCCCAACATCGGCAGTTACGTTGTTGCCCCGGATGACCCGTAGCAGGTGGTTTATCCCAAGCGAAGACTTTGCCATTATTGGCAGCGTGCGTTAATCGGACTTTATTATCTTCTTGAGTACGCCATATGTAATGCTCTGGTGACGCCGCCTTAATTACATAATATGGCACTGTGATTGCTGTACCATATCTTAGATATGCTACAAAAGCTTTGTGGTAGGCTGGATTATAGTGTTTTTCTATGTAAAGATCTCTACGTTGCACAAAACATACCATCTTAAATGAATCATAAGATGGCCAGTATATCATTTAAGAAATACGCACTAAGTGCTTTAAGGTAAAAATATTAAATAATGCGAGTTGCCATTAAAATTGTCAGAAACTCCCGTTTCTACGTCATTGCGAGCTGATATATCCTCACGAAAATTGTTGCTAAGTTAGATATATAAGATCCCGAGCACCTAGTTTAGTGTCATTCCGAACCCATAAAGTCATCCACACTTAGCAACAATTTTCGTGGGGATATATCAGCTTGCAATGACGGCTAGAACTGGAGCTTCGGTGTTTTTAATTAGGACTACTCAAACGGTTTTATGATCACCATGATAATAGCAACCAGCATTAATATTGCTGGTATTTCATTAATGATACGATAAAATTTTTCTGAATGTTTGTTCGTACCATTGGCAAAATCTTTTCTCCATTTTGCCAGTAATCCGTGAATACAAGAGAGCCCTAATACTGCTGTTATTTTTATATGAAACCATACGCCTAAAGCAACAAAGCCATATATATGAGCATTGATTAAACCAAAAATAAAAGTCATGATCATTGCTGGATTCATGATGATTTTTAATAAACGATATTCCATCAGCTGAAAAATTTTGTCTGCTTCTGAATCTCTAGATACTCTAGTGTGATATACATAGATTCTTGGTAAATATAATAAACCTACCATCCATGAAATTACCGCAAAAATATGTAATACTTTGAACCATGAATAATAATTATCCATTAATTATTTCCTATTAATTTAAGTTTGAACATTGCATGGGCATTTTACAAATTTGTCTGGGCATATTTTTGTTAAACTACTGCTAGAACAAATATCATTTACATTATTATTTATAAATCTCTGAATAATATTCGCAAGACTATTAATAAATAATTCGCTTATTCTCAAAGTTGCTATCCTAATATACTGTATTTGATAAAGATTTGCGATATTGCCATATTCTATATCAAGCTCTACCAAAGTTTCTACATGTTCAGATACAAAGGCTATTGGTACTACAATTAAAGATTTGTTTTCGATTCCAGCATTTTTAATCTCATCTTCAGTAGTTGGTTTTAACCACTCTACCGGTCCAACTTTACTTTGATAACTAATTCTATAATCAAGATCTTTAATATTTATCTCAGCTATTATCTGCTTTACCGTTTGCTCAATTTGCCATTGATATGGATCTCCTTCATTGATAATCTTTACTGGTAATGAATGAGCAGAAAACAATATACGAAATTTTGCATCGTCTTTTATTGCTGCTATTGCTTGCTTAATTAATATAAGATGAGCTTTTATATAATCGCTTTCACTGCTGTAGCAACAAATGGTTTTTATTGGAACTTCTTTATTAATTTCACTCTTATTGATTAGATTACGAAATTCGTTAATTGCAGAGCCAGTAGTGGTAGTAGAAAATTGCGGATATAGCGGTAATAATATTATTTCTTGCGGCTGATATTGTTTTATTTGATCTATTACTGTGTAAGCTCTTGGATGCCAATGGCGCATAGAGATAAAAATCTCAAACTTTGTAGTTATTTTTTGTGATAATAAATCAGCTAATGCTTTTTTTTGTAAAATTGTTTCTTCTAAAATAGGAGATTTATTACCGATTAAAGCATATATTGCTTTAGCTTTTTCAGCTCTAATAAATGAAATTAGTTTGGCAATTAAAAAGCGTAATGGGTTAGGTAGCTTAATGATTGCCGGATCATAAAATAAATTGAACAGAAAAGATTGTACAGAATTTAAACTATCTGGACCGCCTAAATTGAATAAAACTATTGCAACCTTCTCTGCTTTTCTAATATCGGTATTCTCTGACATAATTAACTAAAAATTCAACATTTTCAAGCTTAGTCTGTGGTAAAATTCCATGTCCTAAATTAAATATAAAATTTCCTTTTGATAAATTTGACAAAATTTCATCGGCTTTTTGCGCTATAATCTCTTTGGTAGTCAGCAATATTACCGGATCAAGATTTCCTTGTACTATGATTTTATCCTGCCATTTTCTCATGCAACTTATTGGCACCGACTGATCTACTCCAATTACATCAACAGTAACATCAGTAATATATTTCTCATATAAAAAACCAGACCCTTTAGGAAAACCTATTATTGGTATATCGGGAAATATGTTTTTAATTGCTGTTACAATTTGTACTGTTGGCTCTATAACAAATTCATTATACTCAGTATTATTTAAGATTCCTGCCCAGGAATCAAATAGTTGAATTAAATCAACACCGGCTTTTATCTGTTCTATCAGATGTTGAATGGTTTTTTCGGTAATTAAATTTGTAAGTTGCTTAGCTAAGTTTTGATTTTGATAAATAAATTTTTTACTTGATAAAAAGTCTCTTTGACCCTTACCTTCTAACAAATAACTTACTACCGTCCAAGGGCTTCCAGCAAAGCCTATCAATGGAATATTGTTTGGTAAATTTGCTTTAGTTTTAGCAATTGCATCATATACTATTTGTAGTTTTTTACTATCATTATTATCTAGGTACCTAAAATCTGCAGCTGATTTAAATTGTGCTAAAACTGGGCCAATATTTTCTACAAATTCTATTTGCCACCCCAAAGCATGCGGTAAAATTAAAATATCGGAAAAGATAATTGCAGCTGAAAGATCAAACCTTTTTATTGGTTGTAGCGTTATCTCTACCACTTTATTTTGATCATAACAAAGATCGAGAAAGTTATTAACTGTACTTCTGATTTTCAGATATTCCGGTAAATATCTGCCGGCCTGACGCATTAGCCAAATAGGAGTATTCTGATTGTTAGTAACAAATTTTTGCAGAATAGAATTCATAACTTACTCAATTATATAATATTTATATAGTTAAAAATTTTGTTATAGTATACGCAGTGGAAAAGAGAGGTTAAAACTTATCAACAGCTTTATCAACATATTTTTACATTAGGAATTGTTGTAGCTATCAGCAATTTCAAGTATTTTTCACATTATTTAATTACTAATTTATACAGTGGATAAATTAGTGTATAAGGGCTTGAATGTATGTAGATAAGCCTTGTCTGCTTTACTAAGCTAATAGTTATACACAAATTTATTCACATAAGAAAATAGACTAATTTTATAGTATTTATACTGTAAATTACCACTATATGTAGTGGTTTTTTTGAATAAAACAAACTTTAATATAATTTACTTTTAATAAAATTATCCACAAAGAAATGTGAAAATTAATGAAAAAAGTAATAATACATTTAATATCAGAATCTTCCGGTCAAACCGTAAAATATGCAGCCAAATCTGCAATATCACAATTTTCTGATATAAAAGCAAAAGAGTATAATTGGCCATTAGTTAGGAATAAGGAATTGCTTAATGAAGTATTAAGAAAAATTCAACAAAAGCCAGGGATAGTGTTGTATACTATTTCTAATCCGGAATTAAGAGATATTTTAAAAAAATTTTGTTATAAATTAAGAATTCCATGTATCTCTATTGTTGGTAAGATCGTAAAAGAAATATCAACGCTGCTAGGAATAGGAGCAGAAGATATTTCAATGCAAAATCGTACTAAGCTTGATGCAAGCTATTTTGATAAGGTTAATGCGATAGATTATACTCTCAGGCATGATGATGGTCAAAATATTATTGGGCTAAATGAAGCTGATATAATCTTGATAGGTCCTTCAAGAACATCGAAAACACCAACAGCAGTTTATTTAGCCTATAATGGTTTTAAAACTGCTAACGTACCATATATCTATAATTCTCCATTCCCAGAATATTTATATCAATTGAATCAAAGATTAATAGTTGGTTTAGTTATTAATCCAGCAAGACTTATTGAGATTAGAGAAGCAAGAATGAATTTATTACAAATTACTGAAATAACCGATTATACGGATTTAAAAATAGTTCAGGAAGAATGTACTCAGGTAAAACGTATGTGCCAGCAAAAAGGATGGCCAGTTATCGATGTTTCTCGAAGATCAATTGAAGAAACTGCAGCAATTATCATGAAAAACTTTTATGATCATAAAAAATATATAAATAAATTAGAAATTGAATAAATTTATTATAAAAACGATAAAATTCTATTTGACTTAATCTTTAGTTGTTTTACTATAATAGATGTATAATAAATAATTTGTTATACTTATACCTTGCAATAATTGGAGGTTATCATGAATATGATGAATGTAAATCACCTAGAACAACAAGATTCTGTGTTTAGAAAAAACGATTTACAATTTGAAAATAAATTCAAAAGTATTAAAGAATTTAGTGATAATGATCATCAAATATTATCTGTAACCACTATATCAAAATTGATATCCAAAAAATTATTAGCAATTTCTAAGTTGAGTTTAGAGTATATAAATTCTAAAAAGGAAGCAAAAGAAGAGATTCTGGTAAGTAAATATTATACACCACCCTCGTGATTATTGCTAACATTTATAGATAGTGAATAAGTGCTTTATGTTATGGGAAGAAAATTTATTGTAGTTTAATTTTGAATTAGTTTATTTAAAGTTGAGGTTTTTACTTTAAGAATTAGTTAGTATTTTTTAAGTTTCTTCTCATAACATTTAAGATAGTATTAATGAATCTATATAGAGTTGCACCATATCACTCATTCCTAAATATTATTGCTGATTTTATAATTGCCAAATTATCCAATAATGTTGATCAGTTAAAAGTTGTTTTGCCAAGTGGCAGTGCATGCTTAAATCTGCAAAAAATTCTAATAGAAAAACAAAAAATCAGTATCTTACCGAACATCATCCCTTTAGATAATCTCATCGCTGAAGGCGCGGAAGTATTTACCATTCCTACGAAAAACATTAGTGTTTCCACTTATTTAGAAGAAAAAATAATATTGGCAGAAATTATTTTTGATTATAAGGAATTACAACTTAACATCAGCCCATCTTTAAATTTTAGTTCAAAATTAGCTCAGCTATTTTATGAATTAATCATCAGTGATATATCTATTGAAAGGATAAAAAATTTACCGACTGTTGAACAAGCAGAACATTGGCAAACAATATATAAATTTTTAGAATATGCATATGAACAATGGCAACAAAAAATAACTAATTTACAAAAGCTTGATAAAGCACATTATCAGATTAGTAACATAAAAGTTGAAATTGAACGTTTACGAAATGATAAAGCGGTAATAATAGTAGCCGGTATATTTGGTCATAATAATTTAATATGGAATTTTTTAAAACAAATAGCTGAATTGCCAACTGGTTATATAATTTTACCGCCCATTACTAATTTCAATGATCAAAAAATTAGCTCCTGTACGCAACCTAGAGAAGATGTGCTATATTGTTTACAAAAATTACTTACTGTCTTAAATAAGAATTTATCAGATTTTCAACATTTAGGTAATATCGCAGCAGTAAGCACATTGGATAAATTAATAATGCCAACAATAGACCTCGCTCACAAACCTACTTTTGCGGATAATGAAGTAGTTTGTGAGCGAGGTCTAATAGCATCAATATCTAATAAAGCTGATATAAATAATATAGAATATTTTGAGTATGAGAGTATTTTTGATGAGGCCGAAGCAATAAGTCTAATGTGTTTGAAACATGCCGATAATAAAAAGATAGCAATCATTGTTAATAATGAAAAAACCAAAGAATTATATTGTAATAGATTACGTTCTGCTGCTTTAATTTTTGACGATTTATTTGGTTCTTCTTTAAGTAAAACTCAAGAGGTTCATTTAATATTTTCCTTAAGTGAGTTGGTATGTAATATTTTTGATCTAAAAAAATTACTTATTTTCTTAAAAAATCCTCTTATATATTCTCCCTCAGTTGTACAATTTGAACAATTATTAGGTAGTAAAAATCGTTTTATTTCAAATTGGCAACAGTTGAAAGAGTTGGTTACTGCTACAAAAAATCAGGAATTAATAGAATGGTATGAAAATTTACAGCATTTGTTGGGGAGTGATTTGTATATACAGAATTATAAGTTTAGTAATATTTTACAATCAATTATTATTATTGCTGAAAAACTTTATCCGCAACTTTGGTCTAAGCTTGATATTCATGAATTCTTCTCTGAATTGATAAATTTAAATTGGCATTTTGTCTTGCCTAGTTTGATAGATTTTCCAGAGATTTTGAGATCTTTAATAATAGAAGCAAGATCCTTTGCAGAGAATAATAATTCTAATTTAATAATTTGTAGGCCTGAGGATGCGGCATTATTAAAATTTGATTTAGTGATTCTGACTAATTTTAGTGAAGGAGAATGGCCAACTTCACCTACTAATAATCCGTGGTTTAGTAGACAGATGCAAGAAGAGTTAAAATTGTATTCACAACAAATACGGTGGGGGCTATCTTTATATAATTTTTATTTGTTATTGCATAATTCGCATGTAGTAATCACTAGATTTAAGAAACAGGAAGGTAAAAGCGAACTTTTACCTTCTAGCTATATAAAAAGACTACAAATTCTATTGGACTTCTTTCAAAATTCTACCTCTGTGAATGATATTGTGAATAGAGTTACCCCTACACAAGTGGTTGAGAGGAAGCCATCAAGTAATGTTGATGACTTGTCAAATGTGTTCACAGCAGCGACAAGCGATTTTTTTCCGGATAGGCTATCAGCTACAGATATTGAAATATTAATTCGCAGCCCTTATAGTTTTTATGCTAAAAAGATACTAAGATTAAGAAAACAGGAGAGCCTGGCTAATGGTCCAAATCTGGCAGAATTTGGTAGTTTTATTCATAAGATTATCGAACAATATACAAAAGCTTATAATAATAGTTTGAGAGCACAGGATGCGTTATCCTATATATTAGATATTAGTTCTAATATATTAGCAAATAATATTTTACCAATGGCTACCAAATTAGTTTGGCGAAATAAGTTTGCAGCATTTGCTGAAGAATTTATTGAATTTGATCTAAATCGTCGTAGTGATGCCAAAGAAATCTATGCTGAAATTGCTGGAGAGACGTTTATAGAAACTAGTAACCAAAAAATAAAAATAACTACAATTGCTGATAGAATTGAAGTTGATACTCAAGGTCAACTGACTATTATAGATTATAAAACTGGTGTAGTGCCAACCAGGAAAGATATATTATCCGGATTATCTCCACAATTGATAGTAGAATCTTTGATAGCCTTAGATAGTGGCTTTAATATAGCTAATGTAAAAATAAGTAATGCACCACGAATCATATATGTAAAAATTGCCAGTTCTAAACCATATATTAAAACTACAGAAATACAATTAACCTCTATAGAACTAAAAGAACATTGTACGGGTTTACAACGTTTGTTAAATAAATATAGTTCTTGTAAAGAATTCTCTTCCCAGCTTGACTTATTAAAATACAATGATTATAAAAATTTAACGCGCAACACTAAGATGGTAGATATAAATAAAACGCTAAGATGATTTTTAGGATATTTTTTATCTCCCTACTCAAATTTTATTCAATAGCACCACTATTATCATCAAATTTGCCTTGAAATATAAAAAATATCCTAAAAATCATCTTAGCGTTTTATTTATATCTACCATCTTAGAAATGGTTGAGAATTTTTCAGACAAAAATGCAAGCGAGGATCGCAAATGTCGTTAGTACATGTTGCGACTTGAGTCAAATTTTGACAACAAAATTATAAACCAGCTATAGTTATGCAAGAGGTCTATAAATTCTAAAGAGTATTGATATATATGGTAAATAGCTATAAGCCACAAGGAGTGCCAGATTTGATTCCATATCTTACGGTACAAAATGCAGAACAATCGATAAAATTTTATAAAGAGGCTTTTGGCTTCGAAGTAATCCAACTAGGGCATGGTGAGGGTAATGAAATCACTCATGTAGAAATGCGTAAGGCAGAAGTAATAATAATGTTTTGTCCTGAAGGAGCTTTTGGTAATATCAATAAAGCTCCAATAACCCAAAATATTATTATGCCATTAAGTATGTATATTTATTGTGTAGATGTTGATAAATTATACCAACAGGCAATCAAAGTAGGAGCTATTTCTAAAATGATTCCTAGCATAGGATTCTGGGGCGATCGTTTTTGTACATTACTTGATATAGATGGGTATGAATGGTCTTTTGCTACTTACTTGGGTGATAGTAATATAGCAACCAAACATTAGACCTCTTTCGAAACTCTACTTCTGCGGATGATTTGTACACAGATCCGGTACTCGAATCCGAAACAAACCTAGAGTGCGCTGCGGGTCGAGGTTCCGTGTCTCCTTCAAATCCTCTCCCAGAAGCGAGTTTCGAAAGAGGTCTATTATAAATAGACTCGGTGAAAATCAAGAATTGGCGTCGTTATTCTTGAAGATCTGCGCTCCTCATGTACTAAGGACTGCTTGCGGTGCTCGACTTCAGAATTACTAGCTCTTCTTGATTTTGACCTTCGTCTATTTCATCTCTAATGAATTTTAAGATAACTTAATAAGGAAAAAACATGAGTTATGTACCAATAGTAGTGGAACAAACCGCTAAAGGCGAAAGATCGTATGATATTTATTCAAGGTTATTAAAGGAGCGTATAGTATTTGTTTGTGGTCAGGTAGAAGATTATATGGCAAATTTGGTAGTTGCACAATTATTGTTTTTAGAAGCTGATAATCCAGAAAAAGATATTTATATGTATATTAACTCTCCTGGAGGAGTGGTGACAGCTGGTTTGGCCGTTTATGATACTATGCAATACATAAAACCGAAGATTGCAACTTTATGTATTGGACAAGCTTGTTCAATGGGTTCATTATTGTTAAGTGCTGGGACTTCAGGAATGAGGTACGCATTACCGCATAGCCGGATCATGATTCATCAGCCATCCGGTGGCTATCAGGGGCAAGCTACGGATATAGAAATACATGCTAAAGAGACTCTTAAGATTAAAGCCTTGCTTAATAATTTATATGTAAAACATTCTGGTCAAAAACTAGCTCATATTGAAAAAAATATGGAACGCGATAATTTTATGGATCCTGAGTCAGCAAAGGAGTTTGGGCTTATTGACCAGATTATTACTAATAGAGAGTTGATTCCTAGGAAGAAATAGTATAAGTGCATTAAAAAATTGATTTACATCTACAAAATAAGTAGCTACAAGTTTTAATAAATAAATTAGTTTAAACAAATATGGTAAGTGAAAGCGAGAAAAAAACTTTACATTGTTCTTTTTGTGGAAAGAATCAATATGAGGTAAAGAAACTAATAGCAGGTCCTACGGTATTTATTTGCGATGAATGTATAGCGTTATGTTTGGATATTATCAAAGAAGAGAATAAAATAGGTCTTAAAAAAACCACTTCTTCAATACCGGCTCCAAAGAAAATTCGTCAGATTCTTGACGATTACGTAGTTGGACAGGATCGTGCTAAGAAAGTACTGGCTGTTGCAGTATATAACCATTATAAGAGGTTAGAGTATCTTGAAAAAGGCAATATTGACGTAGAGCTTAACAAATCAAACATTATGCTTATTGGTTCTACTGGATCCGGCAAAACTTTACTAGCACAAACCTTGGCAAAAATTTTAGATGTTCCTTTTACTATGGCTGATGCCACTTCTCTTACTGAAGCTGGTTATGTTGGTGAAGATGTTGAAAATATATTGTTACGATTACTTCAAGCTGCTGATTTTAATGTTACTAAGGCACAGCGAGGAATAGTATATATTGATGAAGTAGATAAAATTGCGCGTAAGTCTGAGAATCCATCAATTACCAGAGATGTTTCCGGTGAAGGAGTACAGCAGGCATTGCTTAAGATTATGGAAGGAACGGTTGCGTCTGTGCCGCCTCAAGGTGGACGAAAACATCCTCAGCAAGAGTTTCTGCAAATAGATACCACTAACATATTATTTATTTGTGGTGGAGCTTTTATGGGTATAGAGACCATAATAGCTAACCGTACAGCGCAAAGTGCAATAGGGTTTGCTGCAGATGTAAAATCTAAGCAAGAGCTGAGGCATGGTGATGTATTAAAATTACTTGAAATTGAGGATCTAATTAAATTTGGAATGATCCCAGAATTTATTGGTAGATTGCCGGTGGTTGCGACTTTAGATGATTTAGATAAATCAGCTTTAATTACTATTCTAACCTCACCTAAGAATGCAATAATAAAGCAGTATCAAAAATTATTTGAACTTGATGATATAGAGCTTGTGATTGATGATGAAGCACTAGGAGCAATAGCTGAAAAGGCTTTAGAGAGAAAAACTGGGGCTCGTGGTTTACGATCAATTATTGAGAGCCTATTATTAGAAAGCATGTATAATGTGACTGATCTAAAAAAGATGCAGGTTTATATCTCAAAAGAGGTAATCGAAGGAAAGGCTGAACCTACAGTAAGACCACGTATCCTTAAGTCTCGTCCTAAAAAATTAGCAGTATAGCCCATGCGACAATTCTAGGCTTGTAGGAGCCTTTACAAAATTCAGTCACTACCTATAACTTAAATCGATAAGTTGGTATGGTGTAAACTGCGGTTCTAATACTTGTCTAGTGCTTAACTCCTAAGACAGTAGTAGAACCATATGCGTCAAGTTAAAGAAAAATAAGCGATATGAACGTCATTGCAAGCCGAAGAGGCGATGCAATGAGGTAGGCTCTTTTCTTAACTTGATGCGTATATAGACGAAACTTCAAAACACCAAAACACCATACCTCCCAACAAAGTTGTCACAAACCTTATTAATCTAATAAAGATTGTTCACCAATAAGAGCCTGTCAGATCAGTAGATATAGAGGTAATTTTGCTCACTCAAAACGCAGTCGAAGTTCCGAAACAAACCAAAAGACTGCTTGCGGTACTCGACTTCGTTTTTCCTAAAACTTCCTCTCTTATATCTACTGATCTGACAGGCTCTAAGATCTTTTATAAAATCAAGTGATTTATATTATTCTTGTTCTGGCAGTTGAATAGAACTCATAGCGGTTGTTATTATTATTATGTTATAGAGTCGGTATTTAGGTATATATGGTGGGATCGAGAGGATTCGAACCTCCGACCTAGTGATTAGGAATCACTCGCTCTATCCTGCTGAGCTACGACCCCAATATGTAATAAATATAGCTTTAGATCCTACATGTAAATAAATAGATTAAAGCGGACTTAAAATAAAAAAAAATTAAAGCATGTATAGTGTCGCTGTCGTCTAGGCATTGCAGCCAAATTCAGCAGGACTCCTGTTGTGCGCAACAAATATCCACGCAGACTTACTCGTCTGTAACTATCTATATGACTCTAACTGTAGGTAAACAAAACGTTAATTGAGTTTTTGTCTATTTTCTTATCTTCTTAAGTAAAATTTTATTCACAAAGCTTACTATTATCATAAAAATCTAAGAAATGTAAAAATATCCTAAAAATCATTTTAACGTTCTGTTTGTACCTGCAATCTTAGTCAATTAAAAATCAGTATCCAGCTTTTGTATCGGTATAAGTATCATATTTGGTTTTTGGTAATGTTGTCTAGTATTAATATTAGGCAACATTATGTGTATATATATTGTCATTTTATAAAAATCTTGACTATAACTGTTAATTATACTAATACATATGTGCAGATATTTAAATAATAGTTAAATAATGAAAAGTAAAAAAGAAGAATATATAGAGCAATTACAGCAAATTTTAACTCAGGATAATTTTTGGAGATTATTTGTTGATGGTAAGAAGCAACAAAAGCAGCCACAACAACAAAATGGACTAAACGAAGCTAAATTTGGTCATTTAGATTGGGCAATGAGAGAAATGCATGGTCTAAAAAGAATGCAAGACACAGCCAAATGGTTATTTAGCAAAGAATATATTGATGAACCATTAAGTTATAAATTACTTACAAAAATCCATGAATCAGCATTTCCTTTTGAAGATCATTTATTATTTAGTTGGAAATCTACTATTGTTGGTACGAAAAGAACATTCGGCGTTCCAGCTTCGGCTGAACAATATCTTACAGTACGAGCTCAAGAAATTCAAATTCAGGTTGACGCTGATAAGGCTCCATGGAAATATGTTCCACAGTCAGCTACCAGAGGGATTATTGAAACAATTTGGACGCCAGAAGAAAGACAAAAATATATTGAAATACTAAGTGCGAAATATAACTCAATCAAAACAGAATTAGCTCAAGATCAAAAAGCCTTGCTACTTCATATAGTGACAATGGCACAAACTGTGGAAGATATACATAACGCTTCCGATGGTAATTGTCGCAGTATTATTACGTTATGGCTAAATAAAGAATTGGTATCGCATGGATTTAAGCCTATAATTCTTGAAGATCCTAATGATTTTGAGCATTATGAACCTCAACAATTGTTATATTTACTGGATAAAGGGCAGGAAGCTTTTTTTAAATTTTTCACTACTGGATATCCATATAATAACTGTTATATAGATGCAGAAATTCGGAATAATATTTGCCAACTTAAAAGTATTGATCTTTTATATTATACCCATCACGACAAAAAAATAGTCACTCCTAATATCATTAACCATCAACTTACAAATTATATTTATCACGGCTCAGGAAAAGATGAGATTCAACAAATAATTTCTAAACAAGGAGTAGTAAACACTTATGATAAATTTGCTCCTTTTTTAGACCAATATATTAGTATGTTAATCTTAACAAAGTATAAAGGACAAGAAAATTACTACCTGCTGCATGAAAAAATTAGTGCGAAATATTTTAAATATTATTGTGAAGCCAAAAATATTGATATTAATGAGACTAATAATTTATTTGAACAATGGTTAAATTTTGTTGAGGTAGTAAAGCTGAAGATTAATAGTATTTTTTATAATTACCAAATTTCATTACTAGATCCAGCAACTTGTCATTTATTAGACAGTGAATTGAATATTGATCAATTAAAAACTATAATTAAATGTTTTCCTAAAGAAAAATGTTCAATATATAAAACGGCAGAAGAGTTATATAAAAATATTCAACAAACTGTATATACTGCATATAATGACTCCAATAAATGTGTTAAGATGATAGCAGATTTAGCTAATGGTGTTCCTTGTAGTAAAGAGGAGTTTAGTATAATTCAAACACATGCAGCAGCGTACTTAAATACAGTAGATAAAAGTATCTATGGTATGTTTTTTAAACATTATTCACATTTACTTGACGTAATATCATATACTCAACCGGAGTTGTTAGGAGATTTTACAGAGATCGTATAGTTTGAGTAGAGGAACGTAAACTGCGGGGGCAAGAGTGCTCAATAACTATAACCTAAAAGTCACTGATTTCTACTATAAATCTCAGTCCTAAATTAGAAGTATTTAGTGCTTTGACCCGCACATACATTTTGTTTTGAATTTGTTCTATGTGTGTGACAACGTAATTGTCTGTAATAGCAGTTTATGAGAGAAGTCCAGCATATTTAACAGTGTGTCATAAATGACAGTAATTAACGAGTTTAAAAATATACTGGACTGATTTTGTATTTAGCTTGTGCAAATTTATAACTATGAGAGTCCTGAAGTTTGTTAGACATGCTTATCTTAAAAAAGAGCATGTTAACCCTTTAACCTTACTATTTTTCTGCTTTTTTATTGATAAAAAATTCAATTTATTTTGAATAATAGTTACTTATATAATAGAAATTAATTAATTATTAATTTCTACTTGTATATCATTGTATGAGTAATCATTAAAAACAACATATAGTGCTTATTATGAGGGGTCTTTATGGCAGAGGAATCAGAATTAACCTTAGAACAAAAAAGAAAATCATGGGAAGGTCTTAATCTATTGATAGATGGTGTTCTTGCCAAAAAGAAAGGCACGGGAGAAATTTTCGACCGTTTTATTAAAGATTATACCAAGCCTAACCC
This sequence comes from Candidatus Trichorickettsia mobilis, assembly GCF_034366785.1. Classification (NCBI taxonomy): domain Bacteria; kingdom Pseudomonadati; phylum Pseudomonadota; class Alphaproteobacteria; order Rickettsiales; family Rickettsiaceae; genus Candidatus Trichorickettsia; species Candidatus Trichorickettsia mobilis. Next base: position 790,480 of record NZ_CP112932.1, on the reverse strand, counting down.
TGATTGGAGTTTTGGTCTCGCATGGAAGGCAATAAGTGAAATTGGTTTTGGAGCGGCTATTAAATTATGGTGGAATAGTGATAAAATAACTAAGGCTTTCAAAGATCCTGATTTTCAAAAAGATCTATTAGAAAAGCCAAAACTATTGCCTTTCATTCAAGATATAACTGAACGATTACCTCAATTGACTCAGGCATTATCAGGCATTGGCATTACCGTGGTTAAGGATAACCCTGAGCTGTTCAATGAGAAATCAATGACAGCGCTTAAAGGTACTATAGCTAACACTGCAAATTTAACAAAACTCAAAAATATGGCAGTTGAAGCTATTTCTTCAAAAGCTAATATGTCAAAAATTGCTACTGACGCCATTGCTTTAGCCATCAATGACCGCTCATTTCAGCAATTTCTACAACATAATGCCCCAACTTTCGGCACTACAATCAATAAAATGCTGCCACAATTCATGGATATGAATAATTTAGACAAGACCTTAAATCAGTATGGTCTTGCTACTAAAGATTTGCCTCAAGTTACCAAGATTTTTCCCTTATTATTAGACAAACCTGAGGTACTACAAAAAGTTTTCAATCAATTTCAAAAAAGCGACTACCCAGAAATGGTTAAAACGTTGCTGTCTAACGTTAAGGACAACTCAAATATTGAAAAATATTTCTCTGAAAACAGAGATCTATTTGTTAATGTGTTAAATACAACCATTGAGCAAACTCCTGCTCTTAAGGGGATGGGGCTTAAAGGAGAATTGTATGACATCGTACCAGCTCTACTGAAGCATCCAAAAGAACTGATCGAAATTATTGATGCCCAAAAAACTGGCAATTATACTGAGATCACTCAAAAATTTAGTGAATTGGCGAAAGACCCTCAACTTCAAGGAGCTCTCGCTAAAGCTGGGGTAGAGCTCACAGCAAAAGCAGTGGAAGCAACAATAGGAGTAAAAGTTACAGACGATATTGGACAGATCTTTACAATATTAATAAAAAATAACCAGGTTAAAGAAAAAGTTGAGCAAATTGCCGAAGCTTATCAACAAGGAAAGTGGACTAATGTTGCCAAAGAAACATGTCTGTTACTCGAGAATCATGAATTAAAAGACTATATCAAAAGCAATACAGAAAATTTAAAACAAATAGTGAATAAGGTAGTTGGTGAATTAAAGAAAGATCCAGAATCAGTGGTTTCAAAATATCTTGCAGGAGCTGATGTAGGGCAGATTGCTAACACTATATTACAAAATCCAGAACCAATGAGACATTTAGTACAAGCATATGATGACGGTAATAAAACAGAGATGGCTAAGTACGGAACACAAATTCTTGCTACCATAGCATATAATGACCCTACATCTGCAGCAAATATCGCAGCAAATGTCACAACACAGGGTATACGAGCTGCATATCAGTGGGCAACCGGGGCAGGAACGCCATCAGCTGAAGCAAAAGCACAACAACAGGAATGGGTAACTCAGACTTTAAAAGACTCAGTTTATGCGTATCGAGATACTACAGAGCCGCTAAAATTCAATGATTATCTAAAAAAAGATCTTGAACCTGAACTAAAGACAAATCCAAATTTAATTAATAGCTTATTGCAGAATATGACAATTGCAGGTAAGAGCGCAGATGAAAAATTAAAACTAGAAAATTTGATAATTGAAGGAAATAATTTTGCTAATTCCAAGCTAGAAAATGTTTCATTTAAAGATACAATATTTAAAAATACAACTTTTGATGGTGCATCTTTCAAAAATACAGATTTCACTGGAGCAACCATAGATGCTGCTACCTTTAAAAGTATCCGTAGTGAAGTAGAAAAGGGCAATATCTCGTTAAACGGAGTAAAATTTGTAGGAGATTTCAGCAATGCGGATTTCTTAAAAGTACCGTTAGATGGAGCTGATTTTACTGGAATTACCTCAATGCAAAATGCAAATCTAAAAGATATTAATTTAACCAAGGTAAAATTGCCAGAAGGTAAAATATTAGCAGATACTTATAACCTTGATAAAGCAGTTGTTACTGCAGGTGCAATTTCTCAGGAAACAATTCAAGCTCAACAAGATAAAGTTATTGATAAAGCAGTAATTCAAATTGCTAGAGTTGTTACAGATAGACACGAACCAGCAATGACCGATGCTCAAAAAACTGCTCTTAATACTACTATCAAAGAACTAGTTCGTGATGGTGGTGCTGTTGGTGAATATATCAAAAAGGGCTTGGAAGCAACTCCTGAAGACACACTCAATAAAAAATTCCCAATTGATCCGAAAAACATAACTCACGTTGCTGATTATACCGGTAAAACTAGTAATATAATGACTATACTTTTAGAGAACAAAACTAGTGATATTGCAACAATCCGTAATACTATATCAGCAAATATAATCGCTGATGAGGTAACTACAAGCTTATTCAAAGAAGGTACCGGTCGTGGTCAAGATGGTCTAACTATTAAACAGATAACACAACAAGCGGTAGTCAAATTTGCTCAAGACAATCCTGAAATCAAAACTGGACTAGCTACAGCTTTGGATAATCCAGAGCAAAAACCTCAATTAATTAATGGCATCACTGAAACCATACGAGACCCTAATAATAAAATAATAGAGAAAACCTGGGCTGGAACAGTAAGAATGGATAGTGACAGAATTCAACTAAAAACAAATATTTCAGTTGAAGATGCAGCAAATAGAATCAAGACCCAAATTAATGATACTCATGGAGTAATTACTGGTCCTGATTTAAAACGCATGATCGCTGAAGGAAAAGAGATTTCATTGGAAAATAAAAAACTTGTCGGAGATTTTTCTGGCATCGATTTATCAGGAAAATCATTAAAACTGGCTGATTTAACTAAAGTGACTTCAATGGACAACGTCAACCTTAAAGAAACTAATCTCACTGACGTAAAATTTCCAGAAAATAAACAATTATTTGTTGAGACTTATAATTTCAATAAGACAGCTATAACCGATAAAGGAGCATTTGCAGATATAATAAAACAGCAAGGTGATAAGGCGATTGAAAAAGTAGTTAATGCAATTGCTGAGGTTGCAGGTAATGCTGGTACTCCGATGAGTACTGAACAAAAAACAGCTCTTAACGCTAATATTAAAGAACTTATTCGTGAGAGCGGTGCTGTTAAAAAATATATAAACGAGAGCTTAGCTGCAACTCCTAAAGATATAACCGATAAAAACTTTCCAATCGATCCAGCAAAAATAACTCACGTTGCTGATTATGAAGGTAAAACTAGTAATATAATGACTATACTTCTAGAAAACAGAACTAATGATCTCGAAACAACTCGTAATGCTGTAGCTGCACAAGGGATCGCTGATGAGGTAACCACAAACTTATTCAAAGAAGGTACCGGTCGTGGTAAAGATGGTCTAACTATTAAACAATTAACACAACAAGCGACCACTAAATTTACTCAAGATAATCCTGGAGTTGATCTTAATAAATTTTTAGGAACTCTTGAGGGAGGTAAGCTAATTGCTGAAATTACTGAAGTAATAAAAAATAATGCTACAGAAAAAACTATGCTTGGGGCAGTAACACGCAATGATGAAAGAATTCAACTAAAAGCAAATATCCCAGTCGAAACAATAGCAAATAAGATTACTGCCGAAATGAATGTTGCTTGTGGCACAATCAAACTAAACGAAGAAGAGATAAAAACTATCACAAGCACAAGTACCTGATCTTTATCCACTAAATAAGAAAGAACACGAAGGTATAGAAACTGTAGCCAACACAATTAGTGCAAATTTATTCGGCGCAGCAGCAATAGAAGAAGGTGGCGCAAGATTTAGTGATGCCAAGATTATTGAAAATGCATTAAAAAATGTTATTCATCAGATTAAGATAGAAAATGAAGGGAAAGATATCTCAAAGGTAATGACACCAAAAAATGGGGCGCAGATTATTGAAACATTGGCAAAAGAACTTGTAGAGGATTTTCGTGAAGGTACGAAGGAGATTCTTGACCGCAAGAATCGTGGCACTGGTACCATAGAGCTTGATAAGAATCAAGTCGCTACTGGTGATTTTAAAACTAAGTTACAAGAAAAGGTAAAAACTTTAGTAGATCCAATATTAATTGTTGCAAAAAACCTTGAGGTTGCGCAAAAAACTGTAGAAAGTATAGCTAATCCAAAAATAGAGGGACGTACTTCTGTTGCTCCAAAAGATCTAAAGCAAACTCAAGGTGCCGGTAGGTCGTAGAAGTCAAAACGACCTTTGAAAAAATCATTATATTGGTATGATTTATTGAAAAATAAAAATAATACATTTCAGCTAAGAGTGTAAGCGTGAGCGTTCACGAGTTTTTTAGTTTGACGTTAGTAACCGCATACAAGGCGTCATCACGAGGAGCCGTAAGGCTCCGCGTAGTGATCCAGTTGCAGCTCGAGTAAAAGAGAGGTATATAGTTATTTAAGATGGTTTTAGGAGATGCTGAAATGAATTCAGCATGACTTCTATAAAAATTATGTTATAATTCAACTTTACATTACAAAGACTTTGGACAATTGCTTAAATTTTTAACAAAATCCCACAATGATGACTTTTTCTAAAAACCGTGAACGCTTAAAATTTGACGTTACCCTAACCGACGTTATTAAATCAAAGCTGTATAGCGTCATTAAACTGAGGCAGCTAAATCAATTCAGAGAAATATCGTTTAAATATATCACTTTCTTGTAATATTTTAGCCTCTTCTATACACCAGGGCGTAAATATTTCTGGTGTAGTTGTAGTAGAATGTAAAAATTCAGTCCACTTTATCCACTTAGTTTCTGAGATTTCCTTAAAATTTGGCAACATTAATTGATCTGAAATTGTAAAGTAGATAGGACATATTTCATTCTCCACAATATTGTTATGCATAAATTTATAACGATAATCAGAAATTAATGATAGTTCGTCTAACTTTAGACCTAACTCAAATTGAGCATGACGAAATGCTGCCTGTTCATATGTTTCATCAAGTTGCGGATGACCGCAAAAACTGTTTGACCAGAAATTAGGCCATGTTTTCTTAGATGGATGTCTTCTTTGCAGCAATAGTTGCCGTTTAGAGTTAAAAATAAATACGGATACCCCTCTATGTAGCGGAGTATTAAGATCGTGTACTGCGAGTTTGTCTACAGTACCCAATACCTCGTCTTGGTCATTTACTAATACTACATGTTTAGAATTTAGCATGAGATTGGGTTCTTCAAGAATTTAGACTGTTAAAGATATAATATAAAGCACGCAAGAGATCGTTGCAATAAGCTTTTTTCATGTTGAATCTATTATTTAAGCAGTTGAGGAGGACAAAATTGACTGGCAGTATGATATTGAAATACTTTCAATTTAAATTCTGGTAGAATTGAAATTAAATGATCAATAATTTCAGCTTTTACGTTTTCATATTTAGACCACTCTACTTCTTTGGTAAAGATATAAATTTCTATGGGTAATCCGGTAGGAGCTGGATCTAATTCACGCACAATAAAATTAAACTCTTTTTGATGTATTTGCTGATGATTTGTCAAATATCTATATGCATACAAACGGAAAAGAGTAATATTTGTTATCTTACTGTCTGCACCATTCACTCTAAAGCTCTCATCATAAATAAGACATACTTGCTGTAAGTGAGTTAAAAGCTCTTGTGAACAAAACATTATAGTATTTATATCAATATAAATTGCAGTTTGTAGCCTTCTACCGCCTACTTCATATACGTTTCGCCAGTTAATTACATTTGTTGCAAGTAATGTTGATGTAGGAATAGTTGAAGTTGTTTGATCAGGATTTTTTACTTTGACTACCGTGATAGTAATTTCTAAAACTTCTCCCAGGACATTATATTGTGGTACAGATATCCAATCTCCTACTTGAACTATGTCTTGGAATGTTAATTGTAAGCTAGCTAATAAACCTAATACTGTATCTTTAAATACAAAGGTCAATAATGCAGTTGTTGCGCCTAAGCTTGTAGCTAGAGAAATTAAAGAAATATTGAAAGCGTATGAGATAATAATTACTACTGCACAAATTGAGATAAATATTTTTAATATTTGTGCATGTAAACGAATAGGAATGCGCTTTACTACTGCATTAGTTGCATATATTCGGCTTGCAATATTGTTTATTGCTATTAATAACAACGCAATCGCAATGGTCGAGTATATAGCAAGGGCAATTTTTTGTATATTATAAAAAAATGGAGAAAAAATACCGCTAAGACGAAATAAATTACTCCAGAATAATAAATATAAAGCAAAACAACTGTGTAACAGATAACGGAAAAAATTATATTGCTCTAATATATTGACATAAGTTGGATTAAATTTATGAACAAAATGTTTAATTGTAGAAATCATAAATTTTTGTAAAAACATTACAAAAATTATAGCGAATAGCATCATCAAGCTAAGTATGACAATTTCTTGATTCCAATTATTATAGTTGTCTAGTATTTTCATATCTAAGATAAGAAATTTAATTTTAAATTGGCTAAAGTCAGATAATCTGTTGGTGTGAGGTTCTCAGCTCTACTCTCTGGATCTATATTAATACTATATAATATATCTTCAATATTTTTATCTAGAGACCGCAAGGAAGACCTAAGCATTTTACGTCGTTCACCAAAAGCTGTTCTTGTGATTAATTCTACCCGCTCTATTATGGATATTTCTGGAATTACTGCTAATGGAGATAATCTTACCACGCTTGAATATACTTTTGGCGGTGGATAAAATGCTTTAGGTGCAACATCAAAACATTTTTGTACATCACAAATTAGTTGGCACAATATTGATAATCTACCATAAGTTTTTGTTCCCGGTTTTGCACAAATACGATCGACTACCTCACGTTGCAACATTACAGTGATGCTATTAATATAATTAGTACTTTTTAGCCATTGAATTAATAGAGTAGTACCTATTTGATAAGGTAGATTAGAAATTATGTCGATCTTATGGTCGTTAGTAGTTAAGTCAGATAATTTCCAGTTTAAAGCATCGCCTTGAATAATACATAAATTTGGATATAAATGTTTAATTTCTGCCAGTAAAGCTACACATCGATAATCTGCTTCAATAACAGTCAGTGACTTAGGTGTACTAGCTAAAATAGCTCTAGTTAATCCTGCAGTTCCAGGCCCTATCTCTATTACATTAGCACCAATTTTAAGTTGGCTAACTCGTACTATTTTCTCACATAAAGAAAAATCAAAGAGAAAATTTTGTCCATACCGTTTTAATGGATGAATACCATGTTGATTAGCATGTTGTGCAATGGATGGTAACATTTATATTATAGACTTTTTAAGATGTTTTTAGCAGATAGATCGTATAACCTAGGCATTGCGTACAAAATTCTTGATTTATAAATTAGACCTCTTGCATTAACCTATTCTGGTTGGTAATTTTGTTGTCAAAACTCGTCTCCGTTTCGCAACAAACAAAGGAACTGCTTGCGGAACGGAGACGAGTTTTGTCTGAAAAATTCCTCGACCATCTCTAGGTTATGCAAGAGGTCTATTATTATAATAATAGTGATTTATGAATTTAAATCACAACCAGAAATGAATTCCAAAGTCTAATTTCGTCTGAATTAGATTAAGCTTTGCAGCAGTTGAATCATACAGGAAAGGTGCAAATTGTAGGTGTTTATTGAACTATATGTGCCAAATTAAGGAAAAGAGACGATATGAACCGTCATTGCGATGGCGTTGTAGAAAGCAATTCAGGAAATGGAAAACAACTATTTACTGATTGCTACGGCCTAACGTGACCTCAAACAAGACGGTTCATATCGTCTCTTTTCCTTAATTTGGCACATATGATTTAATAAACACTCTTTTGCGAACACAACTATAGAACATCAAAGCTTACAAAAACCTAAGAGCCTATCTTAGAGCCTGTCAAATCAGTAGATATAAGAGGTAATTTTGCTCACTCAAAACGCAGTCGAAGTTCCGAAACAAACCAAAAAACTGCTTACGGTACTCGACTTCGTTTTTCCTAAAACTTCCTCTCTTATATCTACTGATCTGACAGGCTCTAAGAGGGTAGATGTAAACAAAACATACTAGCTAGTTTTTATACGTTCCTCAATTTCACCACGAAAATGCCTGATTAAACCTTGAATTGGCCAAGCAGCTGCATCTCCTAAGGCGCAGATAGTATGTCCTTCTATTTGTTGACTAACATCTAACAATTGATCAATATCTTTTATTTCTGCATTTCCTTGCACTAATCGCATCATCATTCGCCACATCCACCCTGTACCTTCTCGGCAGGGAGTGCATTGCCCACAAGATTCATGCATGTAAAATTTACTAAGTCTGGCAATAGCATAGATAATATCTGTAGATTGATCCATAACGATCACTCCTGCGGTACCAAGACCCGAACCTGCTGCTCGTAAAGAATCAAAATCCATAGTCACAGTTTCACAAATGGACTTTGGTAACATAGGTACCGAAGATCCCCCGGGAATAACAGCTTTGAGATTCTTCCAACCACCACGCACACCACCAGCATGCTTTTCTATCAATTCTTGCAATGGAATACCCATCGCTTCTTCTACATTACACGGAGTATTGACATGACCAGATATACAAAAAATTTTTGTACCGGTATTGTTCGGCTTACCAATCGACCCAAACCAATCAGCTCCTCTTCTTAAGATGGTAGGTACTACGGCTATTGATTCAACGTTGTTAATAGTAGTAGGACATCCATAGAGACCAACTCCAGCTGGAAATGGTGGCTTTAATCTAGGCATACCTTTCTTCCCTTCCAGGCTTTCCAGTAACGCTGTTTCTTCACCACAAATGTAAGCTCCAGCTCCACGATGTAAATAAATATCAATATTATTATCTGAACCGCACGCATTCTTACCTATCAGTCCAGCGCTATAGGCTTCGTCTATCGCTTTTTGGACACTCAGCGCTTCATTATAGAATTCACCACGTATATAAATATAACAAGCTTGCGCTCCAATGGCGTAGCTACCAAGCAAACAACCTTCTATTAGCTTATGTGGTTCAAATCTTAAAATATCGCGATCTTTACAGGTGCCTGGTTCAGATTCATCGGCATTTACCACTAGATAACTGGGCATTAAACTGTTTTTAGGCATAAAAGACCATTTCACACCGGTAGAAAAACCAGCGCCTCCACGGCCGCGTAACCCAGATTTTTTTACTTCAGCGATAATCCAATCTCTGCCTTGGTCAAGTAGGTTTTTGGTATTATCCCAATCGGAACGTTTTCTTGAGCTACTCAAGTCAGCTCCTTCTTGGCCATAAAGATTTGAAAAGATTTGATCAGACGTAGATAACATAATAGACCTCTTACATAAACCTATCCTGATTGTTATGGCACTGTTAACTAAAGCTAACTAAAGCGTTGATAATGAGGCGATTTATACGTTATTTTCTGGTCCTCGAATCCTCATGTATATTAAATACATTGCAGTTTTGTAGGGGAAAATGCCTATAAATCGCCTCATTATCAACGCTTTGTTAACAATGCCATAGTGTCGGTAGGTTAGGTAGTGCACGCGCAAGCTAAGGAGCAAAGAGACGATATAAATAAACCGTCTCGTTGAGAAAGTCGAAGCAATCCAAGAAATGTGAAGGCATGTTTACTGAATTGCTTCGGCCAATTAACTAACGTAGCCTCGCAATGACGACTGAGCATCAATTTTCTTTAACTTGACGCGTATGTACCACTTAACTAACTCTAGTTATACTCCACAAATGGTTAAGATACTGGACAGGTAGCTAAATTACCATCACCAGATAAGAAACCTACTAATTTAGGTGCACTAAATATTATACCAACACCAGCAGCAGTAGCAGCAGCTATACCCCAGTTTAGCTTACCAAGGAATAAGCCAACACCAACGGCAAAAATAGCTAGAGTTGCAATACCACGTGCGATACCACCTGATAAATTTTTGACCAAACGACATAATGTTGCACCTACTACGTCATTCGGATCCAAAGATGTACTGGCGCTTGCTAATGCTACATCGGTCATCATTAACACCAAACTGATTGTACAAAGCGCCAAAAACAGATGCCACACTAGATCACGATCTAGTTCCAAGCGAAAATTTAAAAAATTCATACTTAAACCTCATAGAAGGATTGATTAATAATGCAAAAACTATTTTATTATGCGAGGCATAAGCAATCAAGATATAAACCGAAACTGCATAGGTTAGAAAAAAAATTAATGATAAAACAGACGTTAAAGTGGTCTTTTAGCAACAATAAATCAACTGATATTCGATGAATACGGCATAACCTTGACCTATCAAATTTTATTTAAAAACTTGATGACTATAATGCTAGTTTTTCGTATATTTCAGCAAGTTAAATAATTTTATTAATCAGTTTGTCAAGAATAATCCACATGTTGCATAAACTAATCTTAGCTCTTATTATGATGCTTTTTTCAATAAACATTAATGCAGCCTGGCAAAAACCAATATTTATTAAGCCAGTAATGGTGTGTTCAGTAGAGTTATTTGATAAGTTCAATGTTGCTGGTCTTCTTCGTAACGATAAAAATCATGATTATTATGCTAATGTTGCAGGGATTGTTGACTTTATTTCACAACAACAGGGGCAGAAAATTGCAAAAGGCGATTTAATTATAGGCATTGATCGTGCGCTTGCTGAAACTATTCGTAGTAAGGCTCAAGCGGCCTTGCACCTAGCAAATGTATCATACATACGTGATCAGGCTTTATTTACCAAAAAAGTGATTAGTTTTGACACGCTGGATAAATCAAAACTTGCGCTTGAGCAAGCTAAGTATGAGCTGGCACAAGCTATAAATACATATAATAATATGGTTATTACAGCACCGTTTGATGGAGAAATTGGTGTTTCAAAGTTAAGGATGGGTGATCATGTTAATATAGGGGATTATTTATTTAGCATAGTAGCCGGCCAAGCCAAAACTATTATATTAGAGTTGCCAGAATCTTTGCGTAAAGCAGTACACACTAATACTGAAGTGAAAATTACTGACAGCTTTGGTAATGTAGCTACTAGTAATGTCAGCTCAATTTCACAATATTTATCTGAGAATGGTACGGTGAGAATACAAGTTAATCTTAATGATAAACCGCAATTTACTCATGGTAGCTACGTACAAGCAGAATTAACTATCAATAAACATCAAGGGCTTGCAGTACCATCACTTGCTGTACTACAAAATGAAAATGGTAATTTTGTTTATCAAATTGGTGATAATAATTTAATAAAACAAGTATATGTTAAACTTGGTACTCGTACTAATAATTTGATAGAAATAATTTCTGATAATTTAAACGAGGGTGATCAAATCGTGCTTGAAGGACTTACTAAAGTTCAAGATGGTGTAACTGTTAAAATATTGGATTAAGAATAGACCTCTCTTACAAACTCTACTGTTGATGAAAATTGGTGCGTCGATTTTGTGCTCGGATCCTCGTGTACGTCAAGTACACTCCGGTCCTGTGCGCCTAAATCTCCTACCACTTCTCTATCAACAGCGAGTTTGTGAGAGAGGTCTAATGAGAATGTTCAAAAAAGTGTGGTAATTTATAAGAGACCCGTCATTGCGAGCGCATGCGAGCCATCCAGGAAATGAACAACATGTTTTACTGGATTGCTTCGACTCAAATGGCTCAGCAATAACGTTCATATCGTCTCTTTTTCCTTAACTTGACGGTATAGGTTTCTGCGAACGTTCTCGTATCTATTCAGGGGTCTGGCAAACCGCAGATGTATGATATATACACTATAACGCACTCGATGTCATTCCCAGCAACGGCGGGAATCTAGGAATAAAACCTCAAATGCTTAGATGTACGCTAGATCGCCGTTGCTGGGAATGACACCGTGGAAGCAGAGTTTGTTGTCAAACTCACCATCTGTATACCTGATACGGTAAATGTTTGCGCCAGGGACGTGAATAGATACACGCTCTCGGAAAATTTAAACAAAAATCAAGAAAGTGTAGTTGCTGTAATAATCTAATATTTTGTATTTTATTGCTTTAACTGTGCTTGTATTTCTAGTTCACTCAACCAATGTTGTTGTTTTACTAATGTATTAAATTGATAAGTGGCCAATTGTTGATTTAATGGTGATTTAGGCCTTGTTTTCACGGCTTCATACACAAATCCTTGAAACTCTATGCCTTTGCTTTTGCAGAATGATTCTACAGACATTACGTTTTTAAGCCTATTGTCAACAAAGATAATTTTCTTTACTGGAGATTTTACATGTATAAGAAATGCCTCCAGCACTTCACCTTTTGGTAATCTACAGGTAAAAATTATACCTTGTTTAAACATTGGGGTGTATTTCGTATGATGCAGGTCTTGTAAGTACGAAAAAGATAATGTCGGTATCTGTGGAAAACTAGAGCTAAAATCAATACCTAAAGCTTTTAATTTTTCAATACGTAAGTTTTCTCGATTATCAATTTTACCAAATTTACCGGTATATCCACTAGTTAAAGCTAGTGTCTTGATTTGCTTTGACTTTGCAAGAGCTATTAAATTTACTATGTTAGGGTCAACTAAGACTGGCTTATAATCTATCAAGATGATACTTTCGATAGTTTCAGTATCTTTTGTAGGTAGATGAGAGAGGAGTTGTTGCTTAATTTTTTTTCTTTCAACTTTATGAGCAGGAGTTAGCACTTGGTCTTGTGCAACCATTAACACTTCTTGGACATCAAATATTAACAGAGTATGTTCATTGGAGTTATTAACTGCCGTTTCGATAGGAATTAAACTACTGGTCTGAATTACTTCTGCTTGCGCATAGTTTAATATAATATACAATAAGAAGGTGATGCTAACAATTAGATGATTCATTGATTTACTGCATTAATTAAACATACATTTTGAAAAAACTTGACTAATCTTGAGCTAATCTCAACCATATCATATGTTTTTATTCGCTCAAAGGCTGATAAAGTAAGATATTTTGCTAGTTCTTGCTCCTCTATGAGGCGTTTAATTGCATCGCTTAAATCATCATGGTTTTCAGACTCAAAAACCAGACCATTTATGCCATGTTGTACAATTTCCATAGGCCCAGGGACATTACTCACAATTACCGGAATTGAGTGTAAAAAACTTTCCAAGATCACTAACCCGAAAGGTTCGTACCGAGATGGTACACACAGTATATCTATGCTATTGAAAAAATCTTTTTTATTATCTATCCAGCCTATCATTTTAATTTCATTATGTAAATTATATTTATATATCAAATTTTTTATATTATTATATTCGACACCATTTCCGGCAATTTTTGCCTTAAAAACTACATTTTGTTGTTTTAATGAAGCTAAAGCTTTAACAAAAATATCCACTCCTTTTATTTTTTCTAAACGTGCGAGTATACCAATTACTGGGATAGCTTTAGGTTGCGGAGGAGAATAAGTGAGGTCAGCTGGTATTTTTATCATATTAGGAATATGAAATATTTGATCTACAGGATATCCTTTAGATATTAACTGTTGGCGCATATCATTGCTAACAGATATAATATAATTGCAACGGATAATATGAGCAAAGCTGTAATCATGACATATACCGATAATAGGAATGTCTACTTTAATTTTATTAGCGCCAAGAGGTTTATTTAATAAATTATGAATTAATAATCTATGGCGAATAACTTGGGTCAACATATAATGCGCTCGATTTCCATGAGTGATTATTAAATCCGGATTTTCCTTATTGATGATAGTATATATCTTAACCAGTGTTATGATATCGTATTTTGAAAAATTATTTACTGCATAATAAGGAGCAGTAATTAATGGTATTAATAGCGATTTCTTATGTACTAAGGAGATAATTTGATTATTTGTGGACTTTATACATTCATTATAATCTAAGAATACCTGTTCCAAACCTCCAATACGAGTCGTAAAAGTAACATTAATTATTTTCATATGGAGCTCTTGAAAGGAGTTGATTTTGGCTTCTTGTTTTTATTAAACTATAATTGTTTAGGTTGCATTAGCATAATATCATCTTGAACTGATGTCATCTCAAATACAACAAATACAACATAGGGTTAACATGAAGGTCATCCCGAACACACAACGTCATCCCGAACTTGTTTCGGGATCTCGTCAGGATTTCATAAGATCCAGAAACAAGTTCGGGATCTGTTGATAATTATATAAAATATTGCTCTGGAACAGCTTAAAGTGAAATGAATTCAGCATGATTTTCTATAAAATTATGCTAATTTAACTCAAATAACTATATAAAGTTGCTTCATTAAAGCTCTGCAATGACTTTCTTCTTGATTGAAACATTTTGTAATATTAAGTTTAATTATTTTAACTAGCTTTTAATTTATTATTTTTGTAATGTACTTGTTGGACTATTAATCATCAGTCTTCTTAACTTCGTTTATCAATTTTTAAGCACTGAACATTAGTATATCTGGGCGATTTATCACAATAATTTTAACCTAGCAAAATCTTATGCAGAATACCAATTCTATTCTTCAACCTATACAACCTTCTACCATAGAACCGATAAAGAAAAGACCGATATATGCCAGGAGATATAATCGTTGGCGTATTCGAATTTTATATTCGATTATTATTGGCTATGCTACTTTTTATTTTTGTCGTCAGAACTTTAATATCGCCATGCCGGTATTAATGGATCATTTCCATGTTACTAAAACCCAGCTTGGATGGATATTAACAGCTGCTTCGATAGTATATGGTGTCGGAAAGTTTGTTAATGGATTTATTAGCGATAAATCCAACGCCCGTATATTTATGGCATGTGGCCTTGGCTTAGTTGGAGTAGTAACTTTTTTTTCGGGATTTGCTTCTAGTATTACAAGTTTAGGAATTTTATGGATTTTAAATAATTGGTTTCAATCTATGGGATGGCCGCCAATAGCGCGGATGTTAACACACTGGTTTGCGCCAAAAGAATTAGGCACTAAGTGGGCGATAGGAGCTACCTCGCATCAGATTGGTGGTGCTATAACTATGGTTTTGTGTGGATATTTAGTGGATAAATATGGCTGGGAAATGGCTTTTTTCGTCCCTGGAGTAGTAGGTATATTAATCGCCATTTTTTTATTTGATCGATTAAGAAACTCACCGGATGAAGTTGATTTACCAGTAGTAGAAGAATACAAAGAAGATAGTATTAATCCTTTTGGTAATCAGCTTGCGCTGACCACACGTCAATTATTAGAAATGGTATTTATAAATAGATTAATGTGGTACGTTTGTATGGCAAATATGTGTTTATATGTGGTACGTTTAGGTATTATATTTTGGGCACCAATGTTTTTACGCGAATTAAAAGGTATGAGCTTGTCTCAGGCGGGGTGGCAAGTAGCAGCATACGAGATCTTAGGGTTATTGGGCGGTCTTTGTGCAGGTTGGATGTCGGATAAAATTTTCTTAGGGAGACGCGGACCAGTAGGGTTAATTTTTATGATAGCATTGGCAATCATGCTGATTTTATTTTGGCAAATACCAGCAGGTTATGAATTACTTAGTATGTGTGCTATGACTTTAGCTGGTTTTTTTGTATATGGACCACAAGTGCTAATAGGGGTTGCTTCTGCTGATTTTACTAGTAAACAGGCTATTGGTACTGCTAATGGCTTGGCTAGCGTATTTGCTTACCTTGGTTCGGCATTATCAGGAGTATGCGTGGGTTGGATAGTTGACTCTTCAGGTTGGGATGGAGTTTTTTTATTTTTTATTCTCTCAGCAATATTTGGCGGAATGTTTTTTGCTTTGACTTGGAATGCCAGTGCCAAAAAAAGCACTTAACATAATTTAATTATGTTGTTGGCAGCAATTGCAGTGTCTGCAATTGCTAGAGAATGCCCTTTGCCCAATCAGTGACAGACTCTATGCCATATACTTCTTTACTTTTTATCAGGTAAGAAGCCGCCAACTTGGGCATCCCAGAGAGTCTTGTAGAGACCAGCCTTTGCCAACAATTCTTGATGAGTGCCCATCTCGATGATTTTGCCTTGTTCAAGCACTAAGATTCGATCCATATATAGTAAGGTTGACAGGCGATGAGCAATGACAATGGTAGTAGCGTTATTGGTTTCAAGCATTTCATTCAGTGATTCCTGAATTAATTTCTCAGTAGGTGTATCAAGTGCAGAAGTAGCTTCATCTAAAATCAGAATTGGAGCATTTTTGAGAATTGCTCTGGCTATTGCAATACGTTGCCGTTGGCCACCACTAACCTTAACACCGCGTTCACCAACAATTGAATTATAGTCATGTACCATATGCATAATATCTTGGTGTACTCTGGCTTTTTTACAGGCACTGACAATTTCATCAAAGCTGGCATCATATTTTGCAAGTTGTAGATTTTCTAAAATAGATCGGTGAAACATGGTAATATCTTGTGGGATAACTGATATATTTGCTCGTAAAGATTCCTGAGTTACAGAGATTATATTTTGCTCATCAATCAAAATCTCGCCACTACGTACATCAAAATATCTTAGCAAGCACTTGATTAAGGTAGTTTTGCCGGCACCAGAAGTTCCGACAATACCAATTCTTTGACCAGCTTCTATATGCAAATTAAAATCATGTAACACGTTAGTTTGACTACCACTATAAGCAAAACTAACATTTTTAAATTTAATATCACCACGTACATTAGTTAAGAACTTAGCGTTTGGAGAATCTGGAGTATCATGTTTAGTATTAATAAAATCAAAGGATGCTTTGATTGAAGCAATTCCTGGATTAATATTGAATAATAAATTTTCTAAAAATTCATCAAGCGTATAATGTACTTTAAGCATAATCATTGCTGCAAAAGCAAAAACCCCAGCGGTAATCTGATCAGTTTTGTAGAGATAGCTAAGTAAATAAATTTGCGTTGCGCTTTGGATGAGCACCATAATAGTATCAGCATTATCAACAAAGTAAGCGTCAAACTTACGAGTCTTTTTCTCCCAATCGCTCCAGTTTAGTAATGCAGGGGTCAGTTTGAGTTTAAACTCGCTCTTGATATTACCAATAATTTTTATACCAAAGATATTGGTGATTGAATCATTAATAATCCCTAAAGTCTCTTGTCTAGCAGACACATATTGTTCTTGTAGTTGCATTTGCTTTTTTAATAGTAACGTTATTACCGGTGTATAAATCATTACAAATACGAGAATTGTTACAGCTGGTAACGCACTAACATTGAATAAAAATAATATACCTATAACAATAATACCCACGCTATTTAAGGCATTAAAGCAGTGAGTTATTAAAGTAAGTACATTACTTTGGAAGTCCGAAATTTTATTTGAGATTTCACCGGATAGATGAGAATCAAACCAATGTAGTGAATGCCCAAGAGTCTTGGTATACATATCAGTTACAGTCTCAGAAAGAAGTATAGGCTTAAATTTCATGTCCAGCAGTCGCCTAATAAAAAATAGACCATGATGCATAAATTTATAAAAAACAAATAACAACAATAAAGCTTCAACATTGGCATTTTGATCCAAGGCAATAGTATCAATGATTTCTTTTATTTGATAATCAACTACAACATTGAACATGGAGCCAATGATTGCAATCATAAATAATGAGCAGAAATATATTTTATAGCGAAAAAAGACCGATTTAAGATAAATCGAAAGAGGATTATTCATAATCATTAATAGCTTGATTTAATGGATGACATTCATTTAAGATCTTTTTAAGATAATTAGTTTGCAAATGTGTATAAATTTGCGTAGTACTAATATCGGCGTGACCAAGTAATTCTTGAATTACTCTAAGATCGGCTCCACCTTCTAGCAAATGACTGGCAAAACTATGACGCAACACGTGTGGTGATACATTATTTGGGTCAAGACCAGCTTTAATCGCCAATTGTTTCAATAAAATAGCAAAATTTTGTCTGGTCATATATCCAGACTCGGCTATTGAAGGAAATAGATATAGCATATTTTTGGGGTTATGTGGAGCAATAAACAAGTCACGTACTAGTAAATATTCCCTAATGCTAGAGATTGCTTGATCGTTAATTACTACATGCCTTTCTTTGTTACCTTTACCATCAATAGTAAATATTTTTTTGATTTCAGATTTATTGGTACTTTTTAATAGATTTGAAAGTTTTAAACTTACTAGTTCGGATACGCGTAATCCACTGGCATATAGTAGATGAATCATTGCTTTTAGACGTAATCCTTCAGGAGTTTTATCTAGATCACAGCAATCCAGCAACTCTTTGATTTCAGCGACCTGCAATATTAAAGGTAATTTAGAAGAATATTTTGGTAAGTCTACTATCAGCACAGGATTGTGAGTAGTATAGTTCTCGCTAACTAAGAAAGCATAGTAAGTTTTTATAGTAGATAATTTACGATTGATCGATCGAGCTTGAAGATTTTTTGCCGCCAAAAACTTAATAAAGCTATTAATGTGCTCTGTATTTACATCTAGCGCAGATAATTTTTGATCAATTAGAAAAATATTAAAATCCAATAAATCACGTTTATATCCAAGCACGGAATTTTTAGCAATCCCTCGCTCAGCAATCATCATTTCTAGAAACTGCTCAGTAAATTCCATAATTATTGCAAGAAGATTGGAGGCCAGGGCCGGAATCGAACCGGCGCATTGAGGATTTGCAGTCCACGGCATTACCACTTTGCTACCTAGCCTTTAATAGACCTCTTGCATAACTATAGCTGGTTGGTAATTTTGTTGTCAAAACTCATCTCCGTTCCGCAGCAAACAAGAGACTGCTTGCGGAACGGAGACGAGTTTTGTTTGAAAAATTCCGTAACCTTCTAGGTTATGCAAGAGGTCTAATATACACTATTTACTTAATATTATACTAAAACGCAAGGATTATCACTCCGTAAACGTACACAATGTATAGTTATTTAAAATGTCCTATCAACATTCGGGGCTATTTTTTCTCTCGCGTCTATAGTCTATAGTATTATATCACGTTCCTATCTTACAATTGCTTCGATTTTTAACAAAATCTCAAGCAAGACGACTTTTTCTGAAAACCGTGAACAACGCTTACATAAAATTCACTCAAATAACTATAGGACATATTGCTATAAGTCAAAATATTTGATCAGATCATCTGGAGAAAGAGCTGTACGATTTTCTCCTTGCATATCACGTATTACCTCACCGTGGTAAAGCATAATTGTTCTATCGCCATAATCTAGAGCCTGAGCCATGCTATGAGTGATCATCAGCGCTGTAAGATTATGTTTCTTAATGATTTTATTAGTAAGTTCCATTATTATTTTACCAATTTTAGGATCTAATGCTGCAGTATGCTCATCTAATAATAAAACCTTTGAGCCTAATAATGTTGCCATAATTAAACTTAAAGCCTGACGTTGTCCTCCAGACAAGCTAGCGACTTTATCATTTAATCTTTTCTCAAGATCCATACCGAGCTCAGCTAGAGATTCTTTAAACCATTCTCGCAGATTATGATTTAACCCTAATGCTAATCCTCTCTGGCTACCGCGCTTAGAAGCTATGCTCATATTCTCTTCTATAGTCAGGTTGGTGAAAGTTCCGATCATTGGATCTTGAAATACGCGAGCCACAAAACATGAACGTTGTGCAGTTGACAGTTTAGTTACATCCTGTTTGTCAATTAAAACTCTACCACTATCAGGTGTTATATCTCCAGATAGTATATTCATTAAAGTAGATTTGCCAGCACCATTACCACCAATAATTGTAACAAATTGACCATCTAATACACTTAGATTGATGGTTTTTAAAACATGATTTTCTAATTTGGTGTTTTTATTAAAACAAACATTAATATTCTGTAATTCTATCATTTGTTTAACTTAAGGCTTTAATTTATGTAAGCGCATAGTAATCGCCACTAATGCGGCAGTAATTAAATTCAAGTCTGATGCCTCAAGTCCAATATCATTGGCATTTAAAGCTAGTGCTATTGCGATGCGATATGCTATTGAACCAAATACACAGGTAATTAATCCTATCCATATTTTTTTAGGATGCAATATCGCTTCCCCAATAATTACTGAAGCCAACCCACCAATTACTACTCCTGTACCCATTGATATATCTGCAAACCCTTGAGATTGAGTAAATAGGCTACCGGCAAGAGCCACGATACCATTGCTAAGGCTAAGTGCAATAATTTTCATTAATCCGACATTAATGCCGTAAGCTGTACTTACTTTAGAGTTAATTCCTACAGCTCGAATGGCGAGGCCAAATTCAGTGGCAAAAAAACTTGTTAGCAATAAAATTAAGATTACTACTATTATAAAAGTTATAGTAATTACTGAACTCATACTAAAAACCGTTAGATCATCAATTATAGCAATATTGGGTCTTTGCATTATTCTTAAATTGATTGAATACAAAGCAGTCATTGTTAGAATGCCAGCTAGTAATCCTAAAATATCCCATTTAACGTGTAAGTAACCAGTAACAGTTCCAGCAACAGCTCCAGCTAGAATAGCAGCTATTGTAGCAACCCAAGGGTTATAACCAACGGTAATCATTGCCGCTGATACGGCAGCTCCTAAAGCAAAAGTGCCGTCAACAGTTAAATCAGGAAAGTCAATGATTCTGAAGGTAATAAATACCGCAACTGCTACTAGTGCATAGATCAAACCTATTTCTAATGCTCCCAGAAATTGTAGTTGATTCACGGTGTCTCCTGTAACTCTAATTCTTTGGGTATATGAATATTTAACGCAGCAGCTACTTTATGATTAATTTGTAATTTATTAATTTTTGCCGACTGGATTTTAGTAGCAAGTTCTTTGCCTTCAACAAGATCAGCAATCATATTACCTAATTGTTTACCACTTTCAAAATAATCACAACCATATGCCAATAATAAACCCTTGGTCATTAAACTTGGATCGTTGGCTATTACTGGAACTTTTGCTTTACTGGTAACTTGAATTAGGTTATCTAAAGCTGAAACTACTAAATTATCTTTTGGTAAATAAATCAATTCTACCTGACCAATAAGCTTTTGTGTCGCTACCTTAACATCAGCAGAAGAATTGATTGCTACTTGTTGCACTTTAATGCCACTAGTAGCCGCAAGTTTTTTTAGCATTTCAACAGTTTGGACAGAATTAGATTCACCAGGATTAAAAATAACACCGATAGTTTGAAATTTTAATAATTCTTTAGCTATATCTAAAAGTCGAGAGATGTCTGGAGCATCACTGACACCTATTATATTATTAATATGTTCAAACCCTGCAGCTATTGGATCAGTCACTGCTAAAAATGCTAAAGTAGAATTATTGCGGGCTCTAAGACTAGCTTGAGCTGATGGGGTAGCTATAGCTACCATAAAGGCTGGATCCAGCGAAGCATGATATTGAGCAATCTGAACAGCATTAGCTATATTTCCTTGAGCACTACCGAATTTGATTTCTACGCGTTCCGGCAGTAATAATCTATCTTTTAATGCTGCTTCAATGCCAAATTTGGCGTCATCGAGTGCAGGATGATTAACAAATTGGTTTATTGTTATCAAAATCTTACTACTAGCAACAGCAGTTTGAATAAATAATGAAGTTATAAATATTATGCAAGTTAGGAAAAGCGTAATGCTCTTCCTTAGCCGCTTAAATAAAAATAGTATAGTTAACATAATAGTACTCTTTAATATTTCTAAAAGTATAATAGATGAGAGTGTTCAATGAACTATATAAAATGGATAGACAAGTATATCTTTACTCTACTATCTGAACTTTATGCCCCAACATCTTTTCAGGTATAGTAATACCTATAATCTCTGCAGAGGTTTTGTTAATAAAAATTTCAGTTTGTTCCGGTTTTTCAACTTTAAGCTTGGTCTCTCCGTCTAACATTTTTAATAAAAGTTTTCCTGCTGTCCTGCCAACAGCATATTGAGTATAACCAATACAAGCTAATACTCCTTGCTTAACTCCAGTAGGCTCATTAGCAAAAAGCGGCAGTTTATGCTTGCGAGCAATTTGTACTATTGTAGGCATACTAGCAAATACAGTATTATCTGAAGGAAGATATACTGCGTCAACCTTACCTACAAGCCGATATAAGGCCTGGCTTACTTGAGCTGAATTAGGAGTAGTCGATTCAATAATTTGCCATTGATTATCTACAGCAGCTTTCAGCAATCCTGCCGTCTTGACCGAATTAGCCTCCCCAGTATTATATAAAATACCAAGAGTTTTGATATTAGGCATTAGCGCTTTGATTAGTGCCACGACTTCTGGGATTGGTGGATAATCCATGGATCCGGTAATACGATCTTCTGCTATTGATAAATCATGAACCAGTCCTGCAGCCACTGGATCTGTAACTGTAGAAAATATAATCGGAATTTTTGTATTTTTGGCTACATTTAGTACAGACTGTGCTGAAGGAGTAGAAATAGCAACAATTGCATCTGGATTAAGGTGAATAAAGTTTTTAGCAATTAAGCTCGCATTAGCAATACTGCCTTGAGCATTTTGTTGAATTATTTTTAAATTTTCTCCCTCAATATATCCAGATTCTTTTAAAATATCTATAATTCCAACTTTAGCTTCTTCAAGCGCAGAATGCTGGACAATTTCAGTGATTGCAATTACCGTTTGAGGTTTGTTAGGTTTGGCGAATACTGGGTTGACGTAGGCTAAAATTATTGAGATAAGTAATAGATACAGGTGGTTAATATTAATGGAGAATAACTGTAACTTGTGGTCAATTATTTGGGTGATGATACCTGCTGCTTTATTATTAATATGCTGTTCCATAAAATGCTCCTATTCGGTGATAATATATTTAGTAAAGTTTTGAGCGTGTGCCCAAAAATAAAAAATCTTACGTATCGATGATATCTAAATCGATAAAATCCGAATGTTGAACAGTATGGTTGGGTCATATAAATAATTTAGGATCTAAGATGGTAGATGTAAACATTACTCAGATATTCTATAATATTCTTAGTGGATAAGTCAAGAAGAACTAATTAATTATTATCGTATTTTATAATCTTAGACTCTGTGAGGTGTGTTCTAAACTTTAAAAAAATCAATTACCTTCTACCCATTGCATATTTTAATAATTCTACTTTAACAAACGATATATGCTCTGCTGCCAGTAGTGCGGCACGTCTTAAAAATTTAAGCGATGGTACATTATTAGAAAAAATACGATTAATATTATCGGTAATTAAATACATTAGTTTATTATCAGTTTGTCTTAGTTCTTGGTATTCAGCTAACATTTCTTGATCAATATTTTTAGAGTTAATTAGATCGGTTAATACTTGTATATCCTTAATTCCTTGGTTCAATCCCTGTCCTGCTAATGGATGAATAATATGAGCACTATCAGCTACAAGTGCTATACGATTATGATAATATTTTTTTGACAGGTAAGCACGCAAAGGAAAATTAGCTATTTCACTATCTATTTTTAATGCTCCCAAAAAGTCACCGAAATTTCTTTGTACCATATATTCAAATTCGTCAGCAGGAAGATTTTGTAATAAAGCAGCATAGTTTTTAGGTAAGGTCCATACTATTGAAGAATGGTTTCCTCCTTTCAATGGTAATATGGCAAAAGGTCCTGAAGGCAAAAAATGTTCAACTGCAGTGCCTTCATGCAACTGTTGATGCCATACGTTAAAAGTGAGAGCGTTTTGTAAATAATGCTTGGAGATTTCTGTTGAAAAATAAGAAGCATGTATTTTTGATCCTCTGCCATTACATAATATTAATAGCTGGCAACTTATAAAAGTACCATCAGCTAAATATATGTTATTGCCTGATTCTTGGCTGTGAATATTATAGTCACTACATTTATCAATTAAAGTTATTAGTGGATTATTTTGTATTGTTTCTAGCAATATTTTTTTAAACTCAGAGTTTTTAACGATATATCCTAGAGCTTCTATATTTATTAAATCTTGAGCAAAATGCAGCATTTTTGGTGATTTATTGTCTACTACATAAACGTCTAAGATTGGGCTTGCTATCTTATCTATCAATGACCATAAGCCTAATTGTATTAAAAAATATTTAGATTCAGCAGTTAAAGCTGTGGTTCGCACGTCATGTAAGAATTTACTATCATCACAAGCCATGCTCTCAAGAATAATAGTAGAAAAGCCAGCTCTAGCCAGTGATAGTGCAGTCAACATTCCACTAAACCCACTGCCTAGGATTACTATATTGCTATCAAATTCTTGAAATATATGCGACATACTCATGATAATTGGACTTCTATTATATTTTGTAGTTTTTGAGAAGTCGAGGAGGTAAAAGGCGCAAACCAATTTACTAATTCGCCGTTTTTATTGACTAAATATTTATAAAAATTCCATTTGGGGCCAGAGAGCCATCCTAGTCGTTGTCTACTCCAATGAAAAAATGGATGAGCACTATGACCAATGACCTTAGTCTTTGCTGTGATCAAAAAAGAAATATTGAAATTTACTTTGCAAAACTCTGCTATTACTTCATTTGTTCCCGGTTCTTGATGACCAAAATCATTGCTAGGAACAGCTATTACTATTAGCCCCAATTTTTTATATTTTTGCCATAATATTTCAAGATTCGCATATTGCGGTGTGAATCCGCATAAACTGGCGGTATTGACAATCAGCATTGGCTGGTTTTTGTAATTATCTAACCTGATTTTATCTACACCAGAAATATTTTCAAATTCAAAATCATAGGCTGTAATAGACATTAATACCTCTTGTAAACTTCGACTATTTGATGAATGATGCCTATGGTAATTTAATTGAGTGCTGTGCTTTGTGAAAAATATTTCAGGTAAGCTAACGTTGCAATGAAACTTAATAATAAATAAATAATAGCTATATCTACATAAGAATCATTAAATGTAAATGTACCCAAAAAACAAATAAATAATGCGATAATATTAGTAATAGTGTTGAGAAACAGTATTTTAATAAAAATATTTCTGTTCTTTATTAGACCGATAATAAGTAATAAAACTATTAATGATAAAAATATTAAACAATAATTTAGCATACATATCCAAGAAGGAATAATTGAGAGTGCGCATGGTTAACTGAAGCACTTTAAATAGGACTATTTTGCAGCTTTATCATCTTTGTTTGGCTTTTCTCCAGGATTTTGTATATTAATCAATTGTTTTTGCTTAATTGGCAATTTTTTCTTATATTCTTGTTCTTTAGCTAAATAGTTTTGTGCTTCTTGAGATAATTTTTGATAGGCTTCACGCTTTTGTTTGTTAATGGCAACTATATTTTTTCTAAAAGCAATGATTTCATCGCGTACTTCCGGAGGAATTTTAGCTACGATAGCTTTATATTCGTCAATAATTTGTTGTTGTACTTGCTGATTTGTCAAACTTGGGCTAATTTCTTGCTGATTATTAGCTGCCAGCGCAACGGTATTTATACTAAGCAACAATAAGCAGGTAATTATAAAATTTCTTACCATAAAATATATTCCTATCAATGTAAAAAATATGTTGAATTTATTTAGTGTTGATTTATTAATTCATTGAAAGTATGCCAAGTGTAGCACCTCACCCATTACAAAATTAAAACATGAACACTCCCTTCAGTCAATCAAAAGATACTTATAAAATTTTTTTTAAAACAAAATATCGACATCTTGATGTTTTTGATACATTACCAATCTCAAATCTGATTAATATAAGCTATTACGAAGTTGAGTCAAAAACTGTAGAAGCGATGCCAGATGATATCTGGTGTTTTGAAATTTATCTTAGTGAAGAACCAAATTTATCAATTATTCAACAGCAAATTACAGCATTTGCTGAATTTCATGATCTAGAGGTACTAAATGAAATAAAACTACAAAAAATTCATGATCAGGATTGGATCACGGCATATCATAGTCAGTTAAAGCCCATAATAATAAGTCATTTTTTTATCAGCGCTAGAGCTCACAAGGAGTTATGTCCTCAAGATAAAATCGGCATATTTATTGATGCCGCAAGAGCTTTTGGTACAGGAGAGCATAACACAACTGCTGGGTGTATTGAAGCAATGGAGGATTTAGCGCGCTTAAAATTTTGTAAGATTCTGGATATTGGTACCGGTACTGGTATTTTGAGTTTTGCTGCCAGCCATCTTTGGTTAGATGCTGAAATTTATGGCTGTGATTCCGATGAGGTGGCAATTGAGATTGCTAAAGATAATGCCAAATTTAACGATGTTAATGTTCAGTTTTTTCAAAATTGTCCTGAAGAATTATTCCCTTCGCAAGCTTCATTACCTAAATATGATTTAATTATTGCTAATATTTTGGCAACTCCATTAATAATGTTATCTAAACAAATACAACAAATATCTACTCCTGCTGCTTATCTAATATTATCAGGATTTCTTGATCATCAGTTATCTGAAATAGTTGATACTTATGAAAAATTAAATTTTAAATCAGTCGCTACTATTTATAAAAACTCATGGGTAATCTTAGTAATGCAATATACTCCTTAAAACCTGTATTGATAAGTGCATCTCTAATAGGTAATTTTGCGTTAAAACTCATTTTATTCTAAAACAAACAAAAGACTGCTTGTGAGCAATATCTCAAGACTTTTTATTGTCAAACTTTAAAAAAAATCTGATCTAGCTTGACTTTTATCATTAAAAGTTGTACATTTTACTTATAAAAATATAAACTTTTATTATAATCTTTATTTTTATTTTTAATTTTAGTTAATTAATGGCGTGTTTTATGGATCAAACATCTACTTATTTCTCAGAGCTAAGAAAAATTATTTGGCCTATTGAATGGCATGAGAGTAAAAAATTCTTACCAATGGCAGCGATGATGTTTTGCATTTTGTTCAATTATGCGATCTTAAGATCGGTAAAAGATGGTTTTGTCGTTACAGCTATAGGTCCGGAAGCAATAGGTTTTCTCAAAACTTATATTGTTTTGCCAGCAGCAATATTAGCCATGATAATTTATACAAAACTTTGTAATGCTCTGAGTCAGCAAAAAGTTTTTTACGTTGTTACCTCATTTTTTATTGCATATATCGCAATCTTTGCTTTTATTTTATACCCTGAACCTGACAAATTCAATCTTGATTCTGAAACAATTGCTCGTTTGAGTGAACAATATCCTAATCTTAAATGGTTCATTAGAATCATAGGGCATTGGAGTTTTGCAAGTTTTTATGCTATCTCCGAGCTATGGGGGAGCTTGATGTTAAGTTTATTATTCTGGCAGTTTGCAAATCAGATTACTAAAACTGAGGAAGCAAAACGTTTTTACTCAATGTTTGGTTTACTTGGTAATGCCGCTTTACCGTTAGCCTCGGTAGTCATTGGTTACTTTTTAAGTGAAAATGTGCATATAGTAGCTGAGAAATTCAGGTTTATTCCGGTGCTTATGATTGTAATAATCAGTGCTGCTACTGTGATGTTTCTGTATGCATGGATTAATGCTAATGTTTTGACTGATCCTACCTTATATACTCCATCTAGTAGCAAAGTAAAAAAATCTAAAATAAAGCTTTCTATAGGAGAAAGTTTAAAAATGATTTTTTCTTCAAAATATTTGGGTCTTATTGCAATACTAGTTTTATCCTATGGTATATCAATTAATCTTGTAGAAGGAGTGTGGAAAGCAAAAGTTAAACAATTATATCCTACGAAAGAGGCTTATACTATGTTTATGGGAGAATTTCAGGCTTGGCAAGGATTTGCAGCCATTATCTTTATGGTTGTGGGTAGTAATATACTTAGACGAGTTTCATGGGGAACAGCGGCCATATTAACTCCTCTAATGATTTTAATTACCGGAGTTGCATTTTTTGCTTTTATATTTTTTGATAATATAATTGCCATGCATATCACTGGACTACTAGCTTCTGGGCCATTAGTGGTTGCAGTAGTAATTGGTATGATTCAAAATGTACTGAGTAAAGCAACAAAATACTCATTATTCGATTCTACTAAAGAAATGGCATATATTCCTCTTGATGATGAATTAAAGACTAAGGGTAAGGCAGCAGTCGATGTAGTTGGAGGAAGGTTCGGTAAGTCTGGTGGTGGAATTATTCAATCAACATTCTTTGCATTATTGCCAACATGGGGCTTTGCTGAGGCTACTCCTTATTTTGCAGGAATTTTCTTTGTTATAGTTATATTATGGTTGTATGGCATAAAAGCTTTAAATAAAGAGTATCATAAGCAAATGATAGATCATAGTTATTAGCTTTTGTACAAAGACTCTTTATTAAATACTCAAAATCCTGCTATCTTATTCTAAAATTACTTTAAAGAAAAATCTAACTATGCTATTAAGGTTAAAAGTGTAAAAGTATCAGCAATTGCAAGGCCTTATCCATCATGAAAGAGTACTTATTAGTAGGATTAGGAGGAGCGTTAGGGGCTATGAGCCGGTTTGCCGTCAGCAGAGCGTTGCCTGAAGTTGTCTTTGTACATTTTCCGGTACAGATCTTTTTAATCAATGTAGTCGGTTGTTTGATGATGGGATGTGTAGCCGAATTATTAGAAAAGTTGTTAGAATTATACTTAATAGCTCAAGCTTCTACAATTAAGCTATTCTTAGCTACTGGTTTTCTCGGAGGGTTTACTACTTTTTCTTCTTTTACATTAGAATTCGGAAATTTGGTAGCTAAAAACTTAGATTTATTAGCAATATTGTACGTTGTGCTTAGTGTTTGTATTGCAATATTAGGCTTTGTTATTGGTAGTAAAATCACTCATTTATTAATTTCATACCTATTTCCATAAATTTATATAGTAAAGCACTTTGAATTGCGCCGCCCAGTGGGCTAGTCTTAACAAAAATTGTGTTATTGCAAGATTTTGTTAAAAATCAAAGAAAATCATAGTTGATCCAAAAAACAACTTAAGATTCTTATTCTACGCTTTCTTAAATTTATAATATAACATCGGAATCACAAAAATAGTAAATAAAGTACCAATAATCATGCCCCCAGCAATCACTAAACCAATCGAATTACGAGCAGCGGCTCCTGCACCATCTGCAAAAATTAGTGGTATCGATCCGCAAATTGTCGCGCAGCTAGTCATCAGAATCGGTCTTAATCTTAATTCAGCTGCCTGAAGCACTGCTGCTCTTATTTGCACTCCACGCTCTCTTAATTGATTAGTGAATTCAACAATCATAATTGAATTTTTAGTAACTAAGCCAATTAAAGTAATTAAGCCAATATTACTATACATATTAATACTATCACCAGCAATCAATAGTGCTAATACCCCGCCAGTAATTGAGAATGGCACTGCTACTAGAATTAATAATGGATCAAAGAAACTTTCAAATTGTGCAGCCAATACTAAATAGATAAACACTAAAGCCAACAAAAAAGTAAAGATCGAGTTAGATTCAGATTCTTGCATCTGTTTAACTTCTCCCAAATATTCAAGAGTGTTATCGCTATTGTCTAATAATTCTTCAGCAATGGCATTGATAGCTTTGATTGCACCTTTAACATTACTCTTATTAGTTAAATCAGTAGAAATAGTGATGGATTTTGCATTATTATAATGCCAATATGACTTTACAGTAATCTTTTCTGTTATTTGTGTAACCACCGCAAGCGGTATCATCTGATTATTCTTTGCTTTCACCAAAATTTCTTCTAGGTGATTAACATTATTCCGATCATTAAGTTTATATTGTAAGATCACATCATAAACATCATTGCCAATCATGAAATCACCGATTGGTTTACCAGCAATAAGATATTGAATAGTTGAACCAATATTATCAAGGCTTACTCCATAAAAATAAGCTTTATCCCGATCAATCATAACATCCAACGTTGGTGTAGAAGATTTAAAATCACGCTCAATATTTTCAAAAAGTGGATTTTGCTTCATTTTTTCTATAAATTTTTTCGATAGTTGATCGATAGTGTCATATTCTGATAAAGTTTGTAGGTTAAATTCTATCTGTTTCCCTGAACCTCCTCTGCCCATAGGGTTTGGATTCATGGCAAAAATTGACATACCTGGTATCCGATCAAGTTTTTTATTTAAGTCCTGCCGCAGTTCATTGGCGCTTTTGGAACGTATACTCCAATCCTTAAGTGGTACAAAAGCAAATGCGCTACTACCTTCCCAGATTACCGCAAAGAATCCTAAAATATCCTTATATGATTTGAATATCTGTTCAGCCTGTATTACTACTTGTTCAGCCTGTTTTTTGTTTGAACCTTCCGAGCCTGTAAACATTACTTGCAAAAAACCATTGTCTTCTTCAGGAGAAAAAGTTTTATTCACTAATATCAGGCTAATGGTAAGAGTTGCAATTGATAGAGCAATGATCATTAATAGCTGTTTTTGATGGTCAAGTGCAAAATTCAAATAATATGAATATTTGGTTTGACTGTATTTTAAGTAATAATTGAATTTAGTAAGCCAAATTGGTAATGAATCGCTCTTATGACTGTCGCTAATCATCTTACTTGCCATCATTGGTGTCAAAGTTAAGGCCACAAACCCTGAGAAAAGCACACAAAACGCTAAAGTCCAAGCAAATTCAATAAATAATTTGCCCATAAAGCCATCGATAAACCCGACCGGTAAAAATACAGCTGCAAGAGTTATGGTCATGGCAATTATCGCAAAACGAATTTCAGCAGCCGCACTTAGCGCTGCTTCTATCTTTGATTTACCGAGTTCATAATGCCTAAAAATATTTTCAAGCATTACTATGGCGTCATCTACTACTAAGCCAATTGCCAGAACCATTGCTAATAGTGTGAAACTGTTGATTGAGAAGCCAAAGAAATGCATTACGGTAAATGTACCGATCAAAGATACCGGGATAGTTACAAACGGTATCAGAGTAATTCTGATGGAGGATAAAAATAAATATACTACGATAATTACCAAAATTAGCGCTTCAAAAATAGTAATGAATACCGCTTTGATTGAGGCATTAATTGGAATAGCTCGATCATGTGCTACTTCAATTTTAATTGACGGTGGCAAGTTTTTGCTAATCTTCTGTAAAGCAGTACGAACATCATTAGATAACTCGATCTCATTAGCCTTTGATTGTTTTACAATTCCAATAGCCATTGACCTACTACCATTATATCGTAATATAGTATCATTTTCATCTGGTGCCAAATGTACCTTAGCGACATTATTCAACTTCAATAGGTTATTATTATCACTCTTTAAGATTATATTCTCAAATTCTTGCGCTAAACTTAATCTACCGTTCAACTTAACAATAAAATCGCGAACCTCAGTTTTAATCACTCCAGCCGGGTAATCTTTATTTTGCTTAGTGACTGCATCGACAATATCACTTGGAGCGATTTGATGTTGGTACATTTGTACAAAATCAGGCTCTATACGCATAGTATAATATTTTGCGCCGTGCATGACTATTCGACCAACGCTAGGCAAACGCTCCAAAACGCTTCGAATCCGGTCTTCAGTAATTTTAGTAAGTTCTAGCTGGTCATATTGGTCGCTATTAACACTTAACCACAAACTCGGAAAATTATCAGAATCCATTTTAGCTACCGCTGGTGCCTTCATATCTTCCGGTAATAAATTGCTGATATCCGAAACTTTTGAACGTACATCATTAAGTGCCACTTCAATATCAGCTGATAAGTTAAAAGATAAAGTAATTATACTTTCACCCACTGAGCTTTGAGAGCTAATAAAATCAATATCCTTAACCGTTTTCAAAGCTTTTTCAATCCTGGTGGTAACCTGTTGTTCCATGTATAGTGCGTTTGCACCTTCATAATTTGCAATTACTGTAATAATCGGTGGATCAATATCCGGCATACCTCTAATTTGCAGTTTAGTAAAAAATATGATGCCTAAAGTAATAATAACTAAGCTTAAAACTGTAGCAAATACTGGTCTTTTTATACAAATTTCAGATAACGACATTAGACTTCCTTATATTCGTGGTACTTGTCTTAATAGACATCTTGCATAACTTAGAAATAGTGTAACTATTGCGAAGGGGCTTTGCTCTTATTGCAATCTACTGTCTTGGAGTCAAGAGTAAAATCTATATATTTCATATAATTTGTTGTTTTTTACCATGGTATTTAAACAAACAATCATTTTACGCATGATAGTTGTTAGAGCAATTTTAGCAGCCTTATCTTCCTCAAGCAACTCGCCATATTTTCTGCATTTTATTATTCGAAAATGCCGCTACTAAGTAAGTCATGTTTCCGCGAACACTCTCGAATTTTTCAGGTTTACAAAAATTATCAAAATAAAATTAAAAATTCTACGCCTACAAGGTTATTTTACCATATATCACAAAATTTATTATAATATTTCATTAACCAAAATTGTGATTTGTCTGACAATCAAGTACCATTTTGCTTTGGTATTCTTAACTTAATATAGAAAGTACAATATGGCTAAATCTGATGAATCATTGAAACTTGATTTAAATGTTAAAATAGAGGCGTATAAACCAACTTTAGATGAGATCAAAAATTATGTTCAAGCACAACAGCAAGCGTTGAAAGAAAATTCAAATATAACTTTAAATGACTATCTAAAAGAAAATAGCGCTCACAAAGGCTCAAATACTGTAGTAGTGGCAGATCTATCTGGTATGGAATTTGATAGGGAATACAAGGATGGAACAGCAGTAAGTTCTTTGCTTGACCTAAAAGGAGCGGATTTTAGTGGCAGTGTTATCAAAAATACCAGCTTCACTAACTGTGATCTGACAGATGCTGTATTTTGTGATACCGACTTAACTAATGCTAATTTTAAAGGAAATAATACCATAAAAAATATAGATTTTCGTGGTGCCGATTTAGCAACATGTAAATTTAGCAGTGAATACAAGGATTATCATCAGCTGGGCATGGGTAATCGAGTTGAAGGTATTAAATTTAATACCACTTCTGCTTTAGGTAGACAATATGCTGATATTAAGGCTGATGTGTTTCGTACAATAGAACACCAAGAGTTAGTAAAAGAAAAAGAACAAGCGTTGAATGCAGCTTATAAAAATCTTACTAATGTAGAAGCTATGTATGTTAAAATTGGAGTAGATACAGGAAATAAGAGATATGATGATTTGGTGGTTGAGCTAGAGCAAGCAAAATCTGGAGGGTTTCCAAATAAAGAATATACGGAATTATTGAACAAGAAAAAACAAGAGGTTAAGGAAGCATACAGCAAACTTAGTTATACAGAGACTGCTTGGGCTTACGCGGGAACAAGCACAGGAAACAAAAAATATGACAAGTTAAGTGCAGAGTTAAAGGAAATGAGAGCTAAGCCTCCAGAAAAAGAATACATAATGCACAAAAGCTTTCAGAATGTATTTAGTAGTCAATCAGATAATTTTGATCCAGCTTATATCAGAGGCTCAAGTAAAGCGGAGCGAGATCAACCAAAGGGGTATGTTGAATTATCTAGAGAAAATGTTGTTGCTTACTTAGATCGTATTAAGACGCAACCAGAATTATCTTTAAATGATTTTGCAAAAGAAATTAAAAAAGAGGAGCTAGCAAAAGAAGGAAAAGAATTAGATCCTAATACAAAATATATTGCTGATTGTTCTGCTAAAGGTAATACAGATAGCACAAATTCATTAAGGAAAGTCGACTTATCCGGCCTTGATTTTACCAATGCTAAAATAGATGGTGTAAGCTTTGCTGGCTCTGATTTACGCGGATGTAATTTCACTGGTGCTGATATTAGTCGATCAAGTTTTGAAGGAGCGGATCTTGGTCTTAAAAGAATAGAAGTAAATGGCTCAACACGTACGCAAGGAGTAATTTTTAACAATACTACTGCTAGAGATGCTAATTTTTTTAATACTAATTTTAATGCTGCAACTATCAAAGATAGTGATTTTAAACGAGCTCACATGCCACGTTCCGATGGAGCATTTGCACAAATTGAAAATACCAATTTTGATTATGCTAATATTAAAAATGGCAAATGGGATAATGTTGAAATCAATAAAGCTACTTTTAATTTTGCTAATCTAGAGGGTATCTCTCTTGCTGGTGCTGATATGAAGAGAGTGCAAGCTCAGCATGCAATCTTAAATAATGCAGTTTTAAATAATTGTAAAGTTATTGAAAGTGACTTTTCTAATGCGCTAATGAAAGACGTGCACGCAATAAAAGCAAAATTTCAAGATACATTATTAAATGATATCAAAGCACCGGGTATTAATTTATCAGAATCTGAATTAGCAGGATTTACTCAGCTTAAAGGCGCAGATTTAACAGAAGCAATCTTAAAGAAAGTTAAAGCAGAACAAATTGACTTTGAAAAAGCTACTTTAGATAAAGTTAATGCAGAATTTGGTAATTTTACTGGCGCAAATCTTGAAGGCGTTAAGGCTAGGTTCGCTAATTTAGATAAAGCAATATTAGATAAGGCGGACGCTTCTGGCGTTGACATGACCGGAGCTAAGTTAACTAGTGCTAAAGCTAGAGGTGCAGATTTTACTAAGGCCATAATGGAAGGTGTTGATGGTCAAAAAGCTGATCTTACATCAGCTGTTCTTGAGAGTGCGAATATACGTAGTGCTAATCTAAGGGAGGCTATATTAGCAAAAGTTAATATGGAGAAAGCCGAAGTCGATGCTGCTACTAACCTGGCTAAAGCAAATATTAAAGAGGCTAAAGGGGATCTAAAAGAATTTAATAGTGAAGGAAAAGTTACCAACGAAAAAAAAATCCATTGAAGAACAAAAAACACAAAGTCAAGAAATAGAAAAACAGAAAAATCCTTCCTGGTATCAAAAAGGAGTGGCGGGAAAAATTATTGGCGGTCTAGCTGGAGTTGGAGCAAAAATTGTTGATAAAGTTAGAGAAGCGGGGCACAAAGTTAGTGATTTCATGGAAGCTAAACTTGGTCCTAAGTGGGGAAGAATTGCTGGTGCGGTAGTAGGAGTAGTGGCCGGTGTTATGGTAGCAGGTGCCATTGTTGCTGCCACGGCTCTTACTGGAGGTGTAGGTTTAGCTGCTACTGCTGGGATATATGCTGGATGTGCACTAGCGATGGGAGCGGTAGGTACTGGAGTTGGGCATGTTGTAGGAAAGAAAGTGGGAGTTGGAACGTTGATTACTGCTGGCGTTGGGATGCAAGCAGGTATTCCACCAGTGACGGCTTTAGCAGCGGGCGTTGGGTTAGAAGTTGTAAGCGAAAAACTTACAGGAAAAAATATTGGAGAACACATGAACTCTGCTGGTGTTGCGGCAGGTATCATAGCTTCAGCTGCGTTGACTGGTGGAATGTCATTACCAGTGCTACTAGCAGGTGCTACGGCAGGTAAAGGTGTAGACCTTGCAGTTGAAAAACTTACTGGAAAAACTATCGGACAATTGGGGGATAAAGCTCTTGAGACTGTTAGTGCTAAATTGACTGAGGCTGCCCAGAGCTGTGCTATCGATCCAAGGGCTAAAGAGTGGTTAGTAGAACAAACTAAATGCCAAGCTGTATCTCAGGAGCGCCTCAAAGAAATAGAGAAATCTATTGGTTCACCAGACAGAACACAAGATCATAGTTTAGCGAATAATTTAGCAAAACAACAGGAAAGAGAGGTTAAACCTTTAGAGCAAGCGCTAAATGAAGCAAAAGAGAAAAAACAACAACAAACTAAAATTGTATCTGAGACACAACAAGATGTAAGTGCAAATGTAAAAGTTGAACAACAGAAAGATGTGAAGCTGCCATCGTTACAGGAAAGTGTTTCTCAAATCAAGAGTAATATAAAAACACAAGAACCAAAGCTATTAGAAGATAAGAGCAAAGAACCGGTCAGTAGTAAGAAACCACTGCAACAGAGTGGTGGTAGCCGCACTATGTAGTAGTGATTGTGTAATCAATTTAATATAAATCCGATCCATGATTTAACTGAAAGCATTAATTTATTATACTTATTATATAAAAAAATTAGTAAATACAAATATGAGTAAAGAAGAAGATTCATCAATAGAACCACCAAAACAAACCACTGAACTTAATAAAGAAGAAGCACAGTTGTCAGTTAAGGAAGAAACAGTTGTTCAAAATAAAGAAACAGATCTACAGGTTAAGGACAAAGAAGTTGAGTCTGGATTACAGACAAAACTAGAGCCAGAACAGCAAATTCAACCACAGAAAACTGCTCAAGATAGTATTGGCTTTGAAGACAAAGAATTTGACACTATTACCAAAGAAATTCGTGATCAAGTTATTTCCAAACAACTTGGATTGCTACAAAACGCTTTAAGTGAACAAGCTGAAAACGAAGAACAAAAAGCTCAAATCAAAAAACTTAGCCAATTAGAATTAAGTCAGTTTTTACAAGACGAAAAGAATAAAGATTCGATCAATAAAGCTCTTGCTGATCCTAAGCTTAATGCAGCATTAAATAATGCTGAGGTAGAGGGTTATGGGCAATTTCACAATAAATTTAAAGATAAATTTCAGGATTTACAATGGGGGCCTGGATCGAACGAATCAACTCGGTCCAAGGAAGTAAAAAATAAAGACGGTCAGTCATTATGTACTTTAACTGAAACTATGGTTAAGGAACCAACAACAGTAACGTTGGCTGACGGCTCAACTAAGGAAGTATCTGGTTACCGTAAAGTCGATTTTCCAAAGGAGCTAACTGGCGAAGGCCCACTACATCTATCGATGGCAGTGAAAGGAGCAGACGGTAAAAATATTGCGGAAGATAAAGCTGTTTATTTTAGCGCACACTATGATAAACAAGGCAAACTCACTGAAGTCAGTACGCCAATGCCAGTAAAATTTATGGGAAAAGGCGATGATGCTATAGGTTATATAGAACGTGACGGCAATATTTATACTTTACCAGTAACTCAAGGTAAGTATAAGGAAATGATGAAAGAAGTGGCTAAAAATCAAGGTATGGGGATGGATTTATCTCAAACTCTTGATGTCCCGGTCAAAACTAATGAGCTTGCTGAAAAATTAGGTGTGAATGCAGAATTACAGACAACGCCTAAAAATTTAGAAATAGAAGCTGCTAATCAAAAATTAGCTTTAGGAGATAAATCACTTGCTGATAGTTTAGGTCTTGGAACAGTGTTACAGGAAAAAAGTGATAAAGAAATCAAGAGTCCAGAACTAGAACAAAGCAAAGAGAGTAAAAACCTAGAGCTTACCGCTGAAGAAAAAATATTAAAAGAAAAATCTGATCTTGCGCAAAAATTAGGTATGGACACAGTGCTACAAGTTGAATCTACAGATTTAACAGTAGAAGCTAAGCAAAAATTAGCCTTAGATGGAAAAAAACAGGAGCCAGCTTTAGAAGGGCAAGAAGACAAAGAAAAAGCTAATCAAGATAAAACCAAAGTAGACGATCCAACAAAAGAAGAAAAAGCAGGGTTTCAAGGATTACAAAGTAAAAAAGAAGCTATAGAATCATTAAAAAAGACTGATGTTGATAATGAGGTCGTACAGGCAGCTACAAAATCTGAAATTAAGGCAACAGACCCTAAAGATAAAGAGCCTAAAAGAGAAGATCCGGTAGTAGAGTTACAACAAGATGTTGAAAAAAAGTTAGAAGAAGTTGAGAAAAAAAAACAACAAGAGAAAAAAGAAGCTGAGAAAAGCACGGAAGGCATAGCAGCGAATATTCCTGAGAAACAAACCGGTAGCATAGACGCAGAAAAGCGATTGCAGGACACGCAAAAACGATTAATTGTAGATAAACAATCTCATGAAGCTAAAGAACAGATTGATATCAGAATGTCAAATGATGCTAAGTTAATTGCAACTGGTGCTCAAAAGAATTTAGAATCTCAGCAGCAAGGACCAATTAAAGAATCAATTGGAACAATAAAACCAGACTCAACTCCGTCTAAAGGAGCAACCCAAAGTAAAGATACAGGAATTCAAAATAGGTAAAGATCAAGAAAAATGTCAATGAATGGTAATTTAATATGCCCCTTCAAAATAAAAATACGCAGAAACCTAATGATGATCAAGCTTTTGTCATCAACGAAATTAATAAAATTAAAGCAGAAATTAGTAGTTTAAGATTAGCTGATTTTGATAGATTGCATAATATTATTACTAATCTATTGGCTATGCCTAATATTCCACCAGCATTACGTAATATCGTTAGTGATCTTAGCTTTAAAATTGCCGCACAAGAACAGCAAATAAAAGATACTAACATTAACCAATCGGGATTAACAGAAGAACAAAGGCATAATAATGCAGATTTAAACAAGCATTTTGATGAAGCATTTGTTCACGAGATGCATGAACAAAAAATACAATCTTTAAAAAAAGAATATAATTCATATAGCGCAGATATGCTGCAAGAATTAGAGCATGATAATAAACTTCTGGAAAAAGCATTGTCAGGTAAAGAGCTAAGTAAAAATGAACAAGCAAAATTAACTGGTCAACATGATAGTGCAGACGAAAAAGCAAAGGCTGAAGAGAAATTAGCAACCAAGGCTAAAAAGTGGGAGCAAATATATGAATTGGAAGAAAAGCTCACTAATTCCCTTAAATATAAACAAGAAA
The DNA here is from genome assembly GCF_034366785.1 of Candidatus Trichorickettsia mobilis. NCBI lineage: Bacteria > Pseudomonadati > Pseudomonadota > Alphaproteobacteria > Rickettsiales > Rickettsiaceae > Candidatus Trichorickettsia > Candidatus Trichorickettsia mobilis. Next base: position 751,877 of record NZ_CP112932.1, on the reverse strand, counting down.
AAATAGCGCAGTTTGATAAAATGTTAGCAACTACTGACTTGCCGCATGAAAAACAGAAAGAGCTAATAAGATTAAAAATTAAACACCAACAAAAAATTGATAAACATAGCAAAACCTTAAATGCTATCAAAACAAAATGCGCTAAAAGAGATAAGGAGTTAGAATTATTAGCTGATCCAAAATTAGATAAAAATATAGCGCATCACCTTATAAAAAAGCATCACCATATTCACAATAAACGATATGAGCGAGAAGGGTCGATCAATCCTGATCATTGTGGATTAAAAACGCTAAAACGTTTAGTAAAAGAAATAGACATTCCTGATAATTTAAGCAAAGATCATCAAGCTAAAGAATTACACGCATCAAAATTAAAATCAAAAGCACAAAATATAACTAAAACTGTAAAGCACGTGCATTCCCTTAAATTAGAGGATAATGCACGTGTATCACAACCAGGTCATACCCCTAAAATTTCTAAACCTACTACAAAAGGTCGTCATGACATTTAATTTAAAAGCTTATCTTATAATTAAATTTTATGAAATATAAAATATTGTCGCATGTTGAGTCTTTTTCGTTATTATTAGCTACTTTGGAATCTACTGCTGATGGTATATTAGTTGTAGACAACACAGGCAAAATTCTTGGTTATAATAAACGTTTTATAGATTTATGGCATATTCCTCCGGAAGTTGAGCAGCAAGAAAATGATGAGCCGGCGCTGAACTATGTTCTTAGTCAGCTTATAGATCCTGTATCATTCGTAGAGAAAGTAAAGGAATTATATAAGGATCTCACCAAAGAAAGTTTTGATACTTTGTTATTTAAAGATGGTAGAATATTTGAACGCTACTCTATTCCACAGCAAATAGAAGGTAAGATTGTGGGTAGAGTGTGGAGCTTTCGTGATGTTACCGAAAAAGTTAAAGCCATAAGGCAATTAGAGCAATATAAAGAGAATCTAGAACATCTGGTTAACGAGCGCACGCAAGAACTAGTAACAGCGTTAGATACTTTAAAACAAAACCAGTTGCAACTCATTCAATCTGAGAAGATGGCATCTTTAGGGCAGCTTATTACGGGAATTGCGCATGAGGTTAATACTCCACTAGGGGCAATTATTGCTGGTATTGGTGAGATAGAAAAATATTATAGTAGTTCTACGCAAGTTGATGTTGAGTTTCTAAACTTAGCTGAATCTGAAAAAACTATTTACCATGACTTATGCACGCAAATTTTATCATTTAATTATGCTGGTCAGTCTACTAAAGAACGTCGCAGTGCTGCTAAATTAATTAGTGAAAAACTAGTTGCTAATGGGTTTGATCTATCATCTACCTTAAGTAAAGACCTAGCAAGCATGGGCTTTACTGATCAAAATATGGATGGGGTACTATCAATTCTAAAAAATCCAAATGGTAATTATGTTATTGAGTTTTTGAAACAGTTTGGCATAAATTACTTGCATATTAAGAATATAAAAGTAGCTGGTAGTCGAATTTCTTCTTTGGTCAGTGCTTTACGCTCTTATTCTAGGGCGGATGCTGGAACAATCACTGAAACAGATATATGTAATGATATAGATACTACAATTACTATCCTGCATAACAAATTAAAATATGGCATTAATGTTATTACTAATTATCAACCATTACCTAAATTTCTATGTAGAGCTGAACAATTAATTCAAGTTTGGACGAATATATTAAACAATGCTATTTATTCTATGAAAGGTAATGGTCAAATCATTATTACTACCTCGCTGCAAGAAAATAATATTATTGTAGAGTTTGAGGATAATGGACCTGGTATCTCGCCTGAACTTATCCCAAGAATTTTTGAACCATATTTTACTACTAAGCCTAGAGGAGAAGGAATTGGTATAGGGCTAACGATCTGTCAGAAAATTATTAAGACTCATAATGGTCAAATCACATTTACTAGTAGGCCAGGCGCTACATGTTTTAAAATAACATTACCAGTTATAGCGTCGGTCACCACCTAAGAGCATGTCTGACTCTAGCTATACACAACCAGAAGAAGCAGGATTTTGCAATGCAAGCTGACCATAGAAAATCTCTTAAAAAAGCTTATATTATCTGCGTGGATGATGAAAAGTTTGTGTTAGATAGTTTATTATCGCAGTTACAGAATAAATTTAAAGATAGTTATGAGTATGAAATAGCTGAAAGCGGAGAAGAAGCATTAGAAATTATTAAGGACATTTATGAGGAAGGAAATATAGTAGCGCTAATTATTACTGACCAATTAATGCCAAGAATGACTGGTGACGAAGTGTTAATTAAAATTCATTCGTTATATCCAAAACCAATAAAATTACTGCTTACAGGGCAAGCTACGTTGGAATCAGCAATAAATGCTATTAATAACGCTAATCTATTTAGCTACTTACGTAAGCCTTGGGATGAAGAAGGTTTATTATTAGCTGTAGAAAAAGGATTAACGCAACATAGACTATTAGAAGATTTAGAGAATCAAGTGGCAACTTTTCGTAAATTTGTCCCTCGTCAATTTTTGGAAATGTTGTTAATTAAAGAATTTGACAATATTGAGCCTGAAATAGTTAAAAATCTTGAGCTCTCTATATTATTTTGCGATATTATTGGATATTCGACATTATCAGAGCAGTTAACTCCTGAGCAAATATTTAATCTTCTGAATCGTTATTTTAATAAGATTAACCCTATTATTGAGCATAACCAAGGATTTATAGATAAATTTCTTGGTGATGGTGTAATAGCTTTATTTAAAGAACTACCTCACTATGCAGTGCAAGCAGGTGTTGAGATTCTTAAAATATTGAATGAATTTAATGAAGTTATAATTAAAGAAGGGCTTAAGCCAATAGTAGTAGGAATTGGAATCAATACTGGTCAAGTAGTATTGGGCACTTTAGGAACAAAAGACCGTATTGATGATACTGCGATAGGCGATGCGGTTAACGTAGCATCACGTATTGAGTCGCTAAACCGTATTTATAGTACTAAATTATTAATTACTGGTGATGTACTTAGTAAATTACCAAGTACTGAGCAATTTAAAATACGTTTTATCGATAAAGTTAAAGTCATGGGTAAATCTAAAATCACTGAATTATACGAAGTCTTTGATGCAGATAGCTTAGATCAGCAGTCATATAAGCTCTCTATTCAACCTCATATGGAAAAAGCTTGTCAATTATATCAAAATAAAGATTTTTTTGCAGCTCAAAAATTATTTGTCCAATGTCTGGAGCAAAAACCAAATGATCAATTATTGCTCTTATATATTGAACGATGTAAAAATTTTATAGCAAATGGTTGTCCGGAAGCATGGGATGGTGCTACCATTTGTATGGTTAAATAAAATTTGTACTAATGATTGAATCAATAATATTATTCAAATGAAAATGACCTTCATTGGTAGCGGAGCTGCTTTTACCAGTAATAATTATCATTCTAATATACTTATTGAGTCTAATGATAAAAAATTACTTATTGATTGTGGATCTGATGCCAGGTTTGCTTTGCGCGATTTAGGATATTCTTATAAAGATATTGATTCTATATATATAAGTCATATTCATGCTGATCATAGCGGTGGACTTGAATGGCTTGGTTTTTCTCGTAAGTTTGATACCTCTTGTACTAAGCCTTATCTTATAGCTCATAAAAATATATTAAATAATCTATGGGAACACTCCTTATCAGCAGGTATGCAAACTTTAGATACCGAAAGTGCCACTCTTGAAACATATTTTATTCCTCAATATTTAGATCACACAAGAGATTTTCAGTGGGAAAATATTAATTTTGAGTTAGTTAAAACTGTGCATGTAAAAAATAATCATCATCTAGTAGATTCTTATGGCTTATTCTTTAATGCTAATGATAAAAAAATATTCCTTACCACAGATACCAGAATGGCCTTCGATCGATTTTTGCCATGCTATGAACAAAGTAACCTTATTTTTCATGATTGCGAGACTCAAAATACTCCAAGCGCTGTGCACGCTCATTATAATGAACTGATTAAATTGCCATTAAATATCAAAAATAAAATGTGGCTATATCATTATAACTCAGGGATGTTACCAAATGCTCAAGATGATGGTTTTTTAGGATTTGTACAGAAAGGGCAAGCATTCCTATTTTAATTATACGTCATTCACTAGACTTCTTAGATGCGCGTGTCAGACAGGCTCTAAGGGCACATAGAGATGGCTGCCGGATAACTAAAAAATATAAAATGACATAAATTCAGCATAAAATGTACTAGCATTGCTGCAAAAATTCTTCCAGTACTATGATAAGTATAACCATAAAATATGCTACAAACTGTAGCAAAAATTGCATATAACACTCCTCCTTTAATATGCGCCACTCCAAAAAATAACGAGGTTATGATAATTGCCACTATTGCTGGTAAGCGATAATTGTTTAATAAAGATATAAAGTGAGTTTGAATTATACCACGAAAAAATACTTCCTCTGCAAAACAGACAAAAAACAAATTATTGATAGCCCAGATAATGAGGTACTTCGAGATCTTTAAATCAATAGTTAAATAATTCCCCAACATTGCTGTAGGAATAATTATTAGCAGACAAATACTTAATAGTTTAAAAGATTGCTTAATTGCAGTTAGATTCAAAAATTTTTCCTGAAGTAATAATGGACTAGATATATATAAAATCAATGCCATTACTACCTTGTCAAAGTTTAGATACATCGAAAATGGACAAGATATTAAAGAAAAACGTATTTTATTTAATATCAAGAAATTATTAAATCCTGGCAATAAATGCTGAGAAAATAATACGCCATAGCTTATCATCATGATGAATAGACACCATTTTATTAACCTTATTTTGTCGTGATGATGAAAATATAACCATGTAATAGTAGAGAAACTCATAATTATCATTAAGCCAGTAAGAGTAACTATATGAGCATAGAACGCTGCAATATGGGCGACTATAATAAAACACAATAATATTTTTATGTTTTTGCCGAATAATGATAAAATCACCGCTATTAATAAACAAGCATATGCAACCACCATTACTATTACCTTTTTATGAGTTCTGCTGCTGTACCTAAAGAATCGGCAATATAGCGAAAGCGTGGAATATTGGATGGTTCCACTAACTCATTAAACATGGCTATTGGTCTAACCCACAAACCGTAATTACCATATAATGCCTGATATACTACTAGCACCTCTAAATTCTCAGAATGCCTTGAAACACCAATTACTTGATACAGGTTTCCTTTGTAATGTTGATAAAGACCGGGTTTAATTTGGGGATTATCTTTGTTTATCATAGTGACTGCTCTCTATATTTATTCGTCAATAAATCGGTGACAAATACGAATTACTTTTTCGGTATGAGTATCTTCTATCAACACCAGCATTTTAATTTCCGAGATTTGTACCGCAAATATTGCTATTGATTCTTTGTTAATTGCTTCCAACATTGCTTGGATAAATAAATTGTTATTTTTAATACCAAATCCTACTATTGATACAGTTGCGATATTTACATCGATAGCAAAATCAATGTTCAGCTTGTATAATAGTAACTCTAATTTATTTTTATCACTTAATTGTACAATAAAACTATAATTTTCACCGACAGTCATATTTATCATTAGTTCAATATGAATATTATTTTGCGCTAGCTCTGAACAAATTATGCCAAAATCAACTTTAGGGCTGTATATAGTGAGTTTTAATAAATTCTTATTTGAGGTAATACCGGTGATAGCTTTATGTTCCATTATTTTATCTCTTGTCGTAACTAAGGTGCCGCTAACGTTATTAGCAAATGAGGATACTACTCTAATAGGTATATTATACCTCATTGCGGTTTCGACACAGCGAGGATGCAGTACTTTTGCTCCGGATGAGGATAATTCCAGCATATCTTCAAAAGATATTTCTTTAAGCTTCTTAGCAGTAGATACAATCCGTGGGTCTGCAGTAAATACTCCTTCAACATCTGTATAAATATCACAACGGTTGGCTTGCATACTTGCAGCAATTAAGCTAGCAGTTGTATCTGATCCTCCTCTGCCTAAAGTAGTACATTTATGCTCGGAGGTAATTCCTTGAAATCCTGCAACCACTGGAACGATTCCTTGTCTTAAGCACTGTTTTAATATATTATTATCAATTAATTCAACTGCAGCATGACCATAATTGTCGTTAGTCAAAATAGGTAATTGCCAGGCCAACACTGATCTCGACTTAACACCTGCAGTCTGTAAACATAATGCTAGTAATGCCGTCGTGACCATTTCGCCACTACATAAAGCAGTGTCATATTCAGCCCAATTAGCTGATGTGTCCAGAGCCGATACTTCACTACATAATGTAATTAATTGGTTCGTGACTCCTGCCATTGCCGATACCACCACAATGAGTTGATTACCTTCAGTTAAAGCAGTCTGAATTAGCTGTGCTACTTTTTTAATTCTGTTAGTATCAGCAACTGATGTTCCTCCAAATTTTTGAACTATTAACTCCATAAAATTTTGTTCTAGAGTCTACTATTCTGTTTCAAAATCGCTTAGTTCCAACATAAAATATTCATCAGTCGGCAATTGTTCTTTAGGAAAGAGTACACTAACTCCAGCACCTAGAGCTTTATAGTTTCTGCCTTTAGCAATTACTGTCCTAGTTCCTATAGGAATTTTACCATATAGAGCATGAGAAAAAATCATTGGATAATTAATATCGCCAATTCTCATTTGAATTTTCTGTGATTTTGCGACGGTATCATATATCACCTTACCATTTGCCAATTTAGTAATTTTAGCATTAAATATTGCTCTATCACCGCAAATTAATGGTACTCGATAAGCAATTTCATCATCAAAAATTTTAACCTCACCAATTTTGGCAAAGTTATGTGGAAGAATCTCTTTTAGAGCTACATTAATTTTATAAGTAGCATCTTGATCTATACCAAGATTCTTGTATCGATCAGCCTGATAAGCGTATTTTGCTGGTATAATTGCATGCCGAGTTTGGCCAACCATCATGCCAACTATGACATTATCAAGACCAGCTATAACTGGTTGTGATCCCAAGGTAAAGGTTTTGGTTTGTTGATCTACCATGTTATTGCTTAGATCTAGAATCTGATAACTTACAGTAACAACATGTCCACAAGAAGCTGGGCCTATTGTGCCTTCGCCGAAATCATTGATCTTAAACATTGATTTAATTAAATCAGCATTATTAACTTTAAATCCCTCGATTCCTGCTATTGGTTTGTTAACTGGTTGTAAAATATTCTCAAAAAACAACTTACCTTCTTCAGTTTTTAAAACATTAATTAGCACATTAGACACCGTCTTTTCAAGAAAATTTCCTGTAAGATTTTGGTTCTCTGTTGTTGATGCTGTGGTACTCTGTTGTTGAGCTTTTTCAGTATCTTGACTACCTGACTTATTATCAGTTTTCATTTGAAAAATCATATATAAGACAGCGGCTGTAATTACTAAACTTAAAAACTTTTGCATGACTTAAGCCTCTTTGATTTGCAGATGATATTTTGTAACCAGTATATAAAAATATGTACAAAAATATAGATAAAATATCAGGAGTCTGAATAGATCATTGGTTTTTTTAGGGAGTGTTCGCAGAAACCTACACGAAAAGAGTCATCAAGCTTTGAACGCTCTCTAATGACTACGCAATTCGTGGGGATATACCAGATTGCGAGACTACATTGTAGTCGTTGCAATCTTTTAGAGCAATCCAATTATTAAGTTGTTTCCTGGAGTTGCTTCGGCTATGCACCTCGCAATGACGGCTGAGTGTTAATTTCTCTTAACTTGATGCGTAGTTTTCTGCGAACACTCTCGCTTTTTGAGATTGTTAGAGTTTTTGCTTTCTTTGAGTCTTTATGCACCTAAAATCATTGCATCTCATTAATTATTTTGTAAACATTATTAATCACAATAAAATAATCTCTTGTAATTTAATGTTTAATATGTTATTGAATATAATAATTAATCGTAAATATTTCTCAATTATTTTATCTAAGGTGTTGTATGAGATCGGGCAATAAATTTAAATCTTTAAAATATTTATTAATAGCTACTTCTAGTTTAATAGGTTTAAATAGTAATATTACCACATATGGTGCCGATAGATTAACGGCTCCCAATAACAATCGCGAAGACAATAGATTCCAACAAATAAGTTATACTGCTATGGCTAATGATTGGGAAAATAATGCTCCGCAACATGGTGATAACATGATTTTACTGGCAAATGGTAGCATAGGATTTAATACTGATGTTAATATAGGAACTATTAATCTTTATGGTAATATGGGAGATACGATTTACGTTGCTCCTGGCAGAGATATCCGAATCGGTAATATAGTAAATGATATAAATCAGAATGCGATAAATGCTGTAACTGTTGCGAATCAAAACGTTCTTCTAAATCCTGGAATGGATTTAAATCCTACAATAGATCTTGTTTTACAATCTCAAGGTATAGTATTAAATGCGCTTGCGCAAGGTAATGCTGGTGGTGGGTTAGTAAACTCTAAACTAACCATTACTGGTAATGATATTAGCGCTGTAAGGTCAATAGATGTTAGAGGTTCTGTTTTGAAATTTGAGTCAGCTACAGCAATAGATGCCAAAGTTTTTGGTGGTAGAGCTGGTAGAATCATTGCTGATCATAATCTTACATTCAATAATGTAATTGGTAAAAATAATCAGGATCAGATATCCGGCATTGGACTAATGCAGATAAGAGATAACAAAACTGTTACACTGAAAAATGACCTATATGGTGGCGGTGTAGCAGATGTAATTTTTGATTCTGCACAAGCAAGAATAGTTATAGATCCATCAAATCGTAATATTCAAATATCTTCTACGTTTAATACTACTGTTGGAGAAAAAGACGACGATCTAGGTATTATCGAAATTAAAGGGCATCAAAATTATTCTGTAAATTTTACACAAGATGTAGGTGGCGAGGATAATAGAATATCTAAAATTACTATAGCTCCCGGTAAAGAAACACAATTTCAGAACCTAGTATTTGCTAAAAAAATAGAAATAGATCAAAATTTGGTTCTTTTTGATGAAGACGTTGATATGATTAAGCGTCAAGAACCAGTATTAATATTACAACAACGTGCTCAGCAACAAGTAATTGTCATGCAAACTCAAGCTATTATGGCTCAACGACAAGCTGCAATTAATCAACGACGTCAAATTGTAGAAAATCAAATTAGACAACGTGATGGTGTATTAGCAAATGTTGATTTAAATCAACTCTAAGAAGCTGAAATAGAACAAGATGCACAAGTTATAAATTTAAGACAAGCAGCTACTATTGCTAGAAATAATTGGTTAAATGCAAAACAACAATTTGATGCAATAATAGTTCCACGAAGAGAAAATTGGGTAGTGCAGGATCGTGGCATGTTAGAATTTATTGGTGATGGAGCTATAAAAATAGCTGAAGATAAGAATATTTTTGGCGATATTAGAACAAGAGTTGGAAATACTGGTACCGTTATATACGAAGGTGATAGGCAGTTACAAGAGCAAATTGGCGCTGGAAATGCTAAGTTAAAATCTATTCAATTTTCTACTGCCGGCGCTAATATTCAATTATCAACTAATAATATTCATGCTATGAACTTGAGTTTATTAGATGCCGGACAAACTTTGACAGTTGATGATAATATAAACTTCGCTGGTAAGATAAGAGGTCGTGGTACAGTAGATTTTGCTGGTAGAAGTACAGTAGCACAAATTGGAGAAATAAACGCAAGAGTTGCACGAGTACGTGCGGGTGTTGGCAATGTTGACTTTAATCAACCAATTTATGCCGACATAGTTGAAATTAATGGTAATTCACCAGTACGAATTATTGATCGTACTTTATCAACTAATCATATTTTATTGAATCATCAACACGCACGAATTACCATTGTTAATGGCTTTGCTGCTCCTGTAGCTATTCTGGCAGCTGCACCTGGTCATGGGCACGTAATTTTTGCGGCTAATGGTAATGTTGGTGCTATTGGTCAAAATGGTACTCCTGTAGGTACAACAGAATTCCGAAATAATGCACAACATAATTTAAGTGGCGATATTTATACTAACAATATTATCTTTGATAATGGTGTTTTTACTCCACAAAATCAAAATATTCAAATTGTGGTACCTCAAGGAGGTATAAACAATATTCCAGCAGGATGGCAATATGTACAAGGTGCTTTGATTGCAAATGCTAGAGCGCAACAATTAGTACAACCACCAGTAAATCAACATCAACAGCCGATACAACTAGTCAATCGAAACCGACAACCAGAGCCAGAAGCAGAAATAGTTGATAATCAACGTCAAGAATTAAGACAAAACGAGCAGAATGAACTACAGCAGCTAGAGCTAGAAGTCAACAACGATCGACCAGTGCTACAGCAACAACCGCTAGAAGTAGTCGATAATCAGCATCAGGAGGTAGTTATTAATGAACAGAATCGACAAGAAAACAGAATAATAGACATAGAACAGCCAGTGCCACAAGTACACTACACTCAAATAGATGCTGAGGTACAGCAGCAGCGTGTAGTGCAAATTAAAGAATCATTGATTCAAGCAACAAGTACTATAATAGACACAAATTCTAACACAGTAGAGCAGCAAGATAGGACTACCAAAAACTTAGTATCGCAGCTTACAACACCAGTAATCCAAAATCATAAAAATGTTGAAGATCCAATCAAGCAATTAAATAATATGGGAGTTACGTTTGATAAAGCAGAGGTAGAGATCGCAAAGCTAGATGCAGCAGTAACTCCTAAAACTCGAGAACAACAAGCTCTATTATATGTAGTTGGTATGACAATACTTTCACCAGAAGAGCGTACTACTACCATCAATAGAATGGAGCAAGCAGTACAGGCGCATATTAAGGTTGCTGAACAAGTTACAGAAACTATTCATCATACTATCGATAATAGAATGAATGAGTTAAGTAATCAACCTGAAATCATGGTTTCCAGTGGTCTTGGTGTTGCAGCTGGTGATGAAACTAAACGTAAATTACAAGGTGTATGGGCTAGAGGCATATATGGCGTAAGCAAACAGCAAGCAGATAAAGGATCTGCTGGTTATAACGGTAATAGTGCTGGTGGTACTATCGGTGGTGATTTTGAATTAAACGAAAAAAATATAGTTGGTATTGCTTATAGTAATATTCGTTCTGGATTCAAGTATAAGCAAAGTCGAGCTGGTGATAAAACCACTGGTAATAGCCATATTTTATCGCTATATGGGGCACATCAGTTAAATGATAGTTTGTCACTAAAAACTATGTTAGCAGCAGGTATGAGTAAAATTACTACCAAGCGATTGATTATGGATAAAATAGCTACTGGCAAAGTTAAAAATAAAAGCTATAGTGCTGAAGCATCTCTGAATTATAAGATCATGGCGAATGAAAATTTGTATTTTATGCCTAATGTTGGTCTTAGATATGCGCATTACAGAGATGGAGCTTACTCTGAGCGTGGTGTTGGAGTATATAATGTCTCAGTCGCTGCAAAATCAAATAATACCTTAACCGCTATAACTGGTATTAACATGATAATGCCACAAAAGCTATCGGAAGCTTTAATAGTTGTGCCATCGGTACATGTTGCGATAGAAAGTTACTTACTCAATAAAAAACAGAAGGTAAAAGCAAAGTTAGCGTGGATGGATAGTTATTTTGAAAATAATGCAAGCCTTGGAGCTAAGTCAGCAAAGTTTAGTTATAATGTTGGTGGTGGAATAGTTGCTAAATATAATAATATAGAGGTTTCAGCAAATTATAATTGTAACCTTCGTAAAAAATATCAAAATCATCAAGGTACGGTTAAGCTAAAAATATTGTTCTAAACAGATATATCTTATTTTTACCAAGCTCTATTTTAGGCTCTATAAATAAACCCATTAAATTTTATTTACAGAGCCTAGGACGCTCAACTCTATTAAGACAATAAAAAATAGGTGCAGTCAATCCAGCTGCCAAAGAAAAAAGTACATACCACCCTAAATAATCAGCACACCAGCCAGCTAGCAAAGAAATTAGCACTCGGAATAGTGATCCAAATGAATAAAGCACGGTAAAGCTAGTAGCCGTGAAAGATGAACGGCAAAATTTAGCCAGATATGCCAGATATGCTACTGATCCTAAACCGGAGACAAAGCTTTCCAAGCCTAGAGTCAAAATTAAGCATGAAGAATTATAACCCATATATGTCTGAACAATAAACATAGATGCCGAGATTATTTGTAGCCCACCGTAAAGCTTAAGAGTTATATATGCATTCCAACGATTAACCAGTAATCCGCCAGCTAAGCTGCCACAAATCATCATCGTGGTACCAAAGAATTTTGAGATATTAGCATATTCTATTTTACTAAAACCTAATGCATATATGAAGGGCGCTGACATCGCATTAAGAGAAGTATCAGCAACTTTATAGAAAAAAATAAAAGCAATGATCGGAAAAAAATATGATTGAGATACGACATTGTAAAAAGAATTATAGAAAAGTTGTAAAAAAGGCCTATCAGTATTGATTTTTGGTTGTTGATTTTGAGTTTTGACCTTCGACAAACGTTGTAATAACCAAAAAACTAAACTTCCGCAAACAACTATAACTCCCATAGAGCCATAAGCTATCGGCCATGAAAAATATTCCGCTATATAGAGCGCTCCGGCTCCAGAAGTTAGCATACCGGCACGGAAGCCTATAGATTCCGACGCTGCCACTATACCTGAAAGATGAGCTGGAGTTAACTCGATGCGCAAAGCATCAATTACGATATCCTGGGTAGCAGCAAAGAATGATACTAATGAAGCAAAAAGAACGGTCACCCATAAGTTATTTTGTGGGTCACTAAATCCTAATCCGATAATACTGACAGCCAATAATATATTAGATAAAATGCCCCACGAATACTTAATATCCAAAAATTTATCTAAAATAGGTAGATTAAAACTATCAATAACTGGTGCCCATAAGGGTTTAAGGCTATATGGAGTTGTCGTAAGCATAAATATACCAATAATGGTATTGGCTATCTTTAATTCTGTTAACCAGAACGCTAAAGTAGACAATACTAAAAGAAATGGTACACCGCTGATAAACCCTAAAAATAAAAAAAGAAAAACTTCTGTTTTATATTCTATAACCTTTAATATACGTCTCATTCAAAAAATGATTTTTAGCTTATAATCTGCAGTAATTCTTCCCATTCTCGTTTACTCATCCCGCTAGATTCTTGATTTACTTTCTCGCCCTTAATCAATTTTTTGATGACATTAATTCCTTTTCTTGATAATTTTGCTCCATATAACCTATACTCTTCAAATGCTTCATAGACAAAAGGTACCCATAATTTGACAATATTCAACATCGCTGCAGCATATACTCTGATTTCATATTGTGCGTGAGCATCAGCTCTTAAAGCCAAAAAATGTAATAAATTATGTAAATTAACTTTCCAGTACCATTCTGTATAATAATTTATAGTTAAATTCATCCTTGCCAGTTCTCTAGCTAAACCAACGCTAGTTTCATCAATAATATTACCTTGCTCATCTTCATTTAGCATTTCTATATAATGCTGATAACAATTCAATGCATCATTCTTTAAAGTATCAAGAATTTTATTAGCTTTAGCTTGCGGCATTTTATCGATACTTCTTCCTTGTTTATTGCTAATCGATTGAACTGCAAGATGATCAGGATCTGGCAAATAAAACTCTCTGGATAAGATAGAATATCTAGCAGAATATTCATTAACGCTAGCAGTACGATGACGTATCCATTGTCTTGCAACAAAAATTGGTAATTTTATGTGAAATTTTATTTCACACATTTCAAATGGAGTAGTATGAAGATGACGCATTAAATAGTTAATTAAGCCCTTATCCTGATTAACCTGCTTAGTACCCTTGCCGTATGATACACGTGCTGCTTGTACCACCGCGCTATCATCGCCCATATAGTCAATGACTCTAATAAAACCGTGATCTAACACCGGTATGGGGTGGTATAACAAATCCTCTAAAGCAGCTACAGTTGCTCTCTTGGTATACTGTGATTCCATAAAAATTACTGATTCTTCTTTATCCTGTTGCATCTTATTACCAAATGTTGATTATATTGAAAGTATATATACCATGCTCTTGAGAGTGTTCTTTGTTAAGTAAGTAGACAAAGGAAGTCAAAAATAACAACGCCGTCATCCTGAATTTATTCAGAATCCCATAAGATATTTTTATTTCCTGTTAAGCTCCCTGGCCTTAGCTAATCTAATAAAGCGTGCGAAAGCAAAAATTACCGAATCTACAAATCCATCAAAACCAAATACAAAATATCTTCTGATAAAAAATGCTTTTAAAAACCAGAAGCACATTTCAAAAACAATTCTGATTATTGCAGGATTTCTACCGATTAACAGCATATCTTTTGCCTGTTCTGTAGAATAAAAATTGGCTTTATCAACGAGCTGAGTAATTGATGTACCTGATCTATGAAAAGCTATAGCATTTAGATCATATACCATATTGCTAGAACTAACGCCATCATTGAACAACACTGCATCATGGGTAGTAGACTTAAGTGTATTAGCAAAACTACAAAACGCACGATTATATATTCTAATAAATTTATTGGCTGGAGCAAACAATCTGGGCTTCAGATCATTACGATGAAGGATTACAAAATTAATCTGATATGCATAGTAACGCTCTTGTATATTTGAGCTAAAAATAAACGCGATTTCATCTTGCAATTCCACTGATAGCTCTTCATCTGCGTCAATATTCAAGATCCACTGATGCTTACACAAACCTTCGCCAAAAGCCTTTTGTTTGACATAACCAGGCCATTCATTGAACACTACCTTGGCACCTAATGATTCAGCAATTCTTACAGTATCATCAGTACTGCCACTATCAATAACTATAATTTCATCTACTATCTTCTTAATACTATTTATTGCATTAGTAATTCTAGACGCTTCATTCTTTACGATAATAAATCCAGAAATTTTTGCCACACACGCTCCGTGATATTTAGCTGAAACAACCATTTATTCTTAGAGCCTGTCAGATCAGTGATATAAGAGGTAATTTTGCTCACTCAAAACGCAGGCGAAGTTCCGAAACAAACCAAAAGACTGCTTACGGGTACTCGACTTCGTTTTTCCTAAAACTTCCTCTCTTATATCTACTGATCTGACAGGCTCTAAATGACGACACCGCAATCCGCAAGAATCACCAAGTATATACTTCGTCATATATACTCAAGGTCTTATTCAACATTGACTTAAGAGAAAAATTATCTAACACTGATTGTCTAGCGTAAGCCGTTAGCTCTTTAGCTTGATTACTGCCTAATATGGCTAAACAATGTTGAATCTTGTCTGCTAAATCATCAATATTGTTGGGTTTGACGTGATAACCACTAACGCCATCAATAATAGTTTCAGCTGCACCGCCGATATTGGTAGCTATTACTAACTTTTCCATGGACTGGCCTTCAATAATTGTTCGCCCAAAAGCTTCTGGTTCGATTGATGTTGATAGTACCAGATCTGCTATCCCGTATAACCCCAGCATATCCAACTCATTACCAAATATCTGAATTTTAGTCTGTAATTTGAGTTCGGTAATTCGATCCATCACTTTTTTGGCAAATGCTGGATGCTTCGATAAATCACCTACCATTAAACAATAAAAATCCAGATGTTTAATTTTATTTAATGCTTCAATTAGATTTATATGGCCTTTCCACTCGGTCATCCTTGCTGGTAATAAGATTACCGGTATTGATTTGGGGACACGATATTTATTTTTAAATTTTAACAATAATTCATCACTAATGTTAGCTTGCGTAAAATAATTTGGATCAACACCACGATATATTATCCTGATCTTATCTTCATCAATATCGTAATTTTGTAAAATATGCTGTTTAACAAAGTTAGACACGGCAATAACTACCTCACCCTTAGTCATGATACTATTATAGTATTTTTTAAACATTCCTGAAATATTATAAATTCCATGAAAAGTAGTTATGAACTTAGCATTAGTGGAACGTGTTGCCATATAGCAGCTCCATGCTGGAGCTCGTGATCTTGCATGCACCAGATCAACATTATAGTCTTTAATTATCTGTTCCAAATTTTTGGCATTAGCTTTAATTCTTAATGGATTTTTGCTGTCTACGTCTAACTTGATGTGAGGAATATCAAGTTCTTTTAATTGTTCTAGTAATGGTCCACCTGCCGATACTACTAGTGAACCATAATTCAATTCTTTTAATTTTCTTGCTAATTCTATCGTACCACGCTCAACTCCACCTGATACTAATGATGGTAGTACTTGTAAGATAGTTTTTTTATGATATTCTGGATGATTATTATTAACCGGCACAGACATTGTTATTCAACGTGAAATTATGAGAAAAATATATAACGATACTGATGATTCTCAATTTATTGTCTATAATCAGATTAAAAGCAATCAAAAAAACACTATTACTATAATTTTTCTGCATGGCCTAATGAGTGATATGCATGGCACTAAAGCATTATACCTTGAAAACTACTGCATAAAAGCTGGATATAATTTTATCAGATTTGATAATTTCGGTCATGGTAACTCCTCCGGAAATTTTACTGAACAAACTATCAGCTCCTGGATGAGTGGCCTTGAAATGATTTTAAATAAATTAGTGACAGGCTCAATAGTTTTAATAGGTTCAAGCATGGGTGGCTGGCTTAGCTTGCTGCAAGCAATCAAAAATACTCATAACTTACTTGGTATCATTTGCATAAGCGCTGCTCCAGATTTTACCGAAGAATTAATTTGGAAAAAATTACCTTTAGTACAGCAAACAAAAATGCAAAAAGATGGAGTATTAGAGGTTAGTGGTAGCTGCTGCGACACAAAGTACCCAATTAGTTACAAACTAGTTCATGAAGCCAGAAGTCATTTACTACTAAATAAAAAAACCATTGCCATTGATTGCCCAACGCATCTAATTCATGGACTAAAAGACTTAGACGTACCTTATCATATTTCAGTAAAACTTATGGAAAAAATTGCAGGCGATACTATCGTACTTAAACTCGTTAAAGATGCTGATCATCGTCTTGCACGCTCAATTGATCTAGAAATCATCGCTAATTCAATAAATGAAATTATCAATCTAAGAGCCTAGACAAAGCTTAATTAGGTGGGGTTTGCTCATCCACTACAATTCCCCATTCTTCACAAAGTTGCTTTTGTTTCTTCTCTAAAATGCTTGCTTGTACTCTAGCTTTCGCAGAATACACTCTTACTATCAATAAAGGCATCGACATATATAAGAGCTGACCTACAAATGCAGCTCCATATATAATCATCCATGTATCTACATCAGCAATTACTAATTTTGCCATAGCATTAATTGATGGGCTTTCCCATAATCTTATTAAATATGGCATTGCTCCTATCAAATTAAACGTACAAATCGTGGCAGAAGCACATTTGTGAGTATGACGATCAAAAAAAAGTGCAATTATCGTCGGTAACATTGCTGCAGAAAAAAATATAAAAGCATATCTTGATATTACTATTAAAAAAAGTGCTATAGCAAAAGTTATGACTTTGATAAAAGATGCTGCAAATTTGAAATTACTTTCATCAGGATTCTGTTGTTGTGGAGCCATAATACTTAAATTATATTATTAAAATAACTGTTACAATAAAACACAGCACATAAGAAACTAACACTGTCAATTTTTGCCCTAAAAATATAGCTCGATCAAAAATTCTATCTTCTATTTTCAAAAACTGAATTTGAGTTTTAAGGCGCTGAACTTCTTTACAAGCATTATAGTAGCCATTATAATCATTAATAAATTCAGTTTGATTATTCAATCTCCCAACTATCTTGGATAAATCACCTGTCATAGAGTCTTCTGTGAGTGTAGCCGCAAGTTTTTGTTTAAATTGAATGTTATGCAAGTGTTCATTAAATAATTCTATCACTTTAACAGTAATAACTTTACATAAATCAGAAACATTAATATCCGGTTCGTGTTGCTGTGCAACACTTAGGATACATAAACCATATATTAGATGATGTTCAGAAAATTTAGGAAAGTTACTAAGAATTTTAATATCAGTTTCCTGCTTAAGAGATATTTTAGCTGCCATAAAAGCAATGATATGCCTATCAATATGAAATTTATCAGGTATTTGAGCCGCAATCGCATTTAAAGTTATTAATAGCTCTGATAAATTCATCACATGCTCATTTACTACTATAGGACTAAAACAAATAGCATAAAAATTCAATGAATAAACTACACGCTCTAAACCAAATATTGGGGATACAAGCGCAAAGAATTTACTGATATTTTTTAACTCAGCATCAAGGTTTGCGTTAACATTCATAGCTGATAATTTATTATCACTTACTTGCCAATAACGCTCTTTTATAATCCTCACTATCTGATCTATTGCTGATCTCCTATTTCTAGCATGTAGATAATGTACGACCACCGGAATAGAAGCGGCTGATATCGCAATTCCCTCTTGCCTAATTCCACCATGTGGATCAATGACTGAAAGTAATTTTGTCAATTTCCAGGTACGTTCATTACCATGAACAAACACTTTGTTGGATTTTTCACTACCTAATAATTCCTGCAATTCCTCTGTTATAGCACTGCTTACATTATGCCGTTGTACCCATTTCAATAATCTATCATCATCTACAAACTGCAAAGCTTCATCCCAGTTATTAAACATCGCATATGCTATAGACTTTAAATTACTATAATTACGACCATTAAAGGAAATAAGATTAGTATTTTCGCTGATTTTTTCAAATAATGAAGCCTTAGGAATATACCCAGAAAGCCACTCAAATATATTCCTGGTTTGCCATCTAGCAGCAGCATTATCATTTAAAACCCATTTAAAAAATACTCTAAAATGCTCTGAGATTTTACGTTTACCTACCAACAATCTAAAGGTTGATTGTTCAAAACGTTCTTCATTAAATGTATAAGCATTTTCATAATCAATCCACGGCTGTTTTCCTGTTAGAGCATAAAACACCGTAACTCCCAATGAATAGATATCAGCTGCCACGCCGTATACTAAACGACCAGCTTCAGTACATTCAACTAGCTCAGGGGCAACATAACAACCAGTTTGATGAAAATGAAGATACGATATAATTGGCTCTCGTAATAAAAATTGTCCATCATCTAACATAATTATATTAGATGGATTAATATTTCCACATGGTATATTCATCCTCTCACATTGACTAATTAGTGTAGTAAAACTACTAATTAAGCGATGCTCAATCTGATCTACTGATAATGGGCCGTTCTGCTCCAGATAGTTAGCCAAACTATTCTTAAAATTATATTGTTCTACTATTGCTACTAAATTATAAGATTTGGTATAAGATATTTTAACTATGGAATATGTAATCAGTTTATTTAAGCTTTCAAACTTGGAGGTCTTAAGTATTTGAAAAATATCTAAATTGGGGATAAAATTCTTTTCGAAAATAATTGCAAAATATTCTTGGTCATTTTCTATGTTAGTTGCTTTGTAATACCGACAAAATTCATTATTTAGCTCATGTACCGGATCACCTATATTAATCTGATATAATCCTTCAACTAAATCTTCTTGCAGACTTTTGGGAATTATAATCTGATTACGAAAATTTATCGCTATTGCTTCTTGATCTTTCATACAACAACCTCAGGGTCAAGAAATATTTGAATTCTAAAAAACATAAATATTACTAAATTTTTAATAAATTATATCTAAATTGCTAGAAATTATTTAAATGAAAGTGATTATTTAATACTCTGCAGTACTTGCCTTCTGCAGAGTAAAACGAAAACTGTTCAGCAAACTAAACTAAAGTGCTATTTAGCGTTCAATAGATTTCTCTCACAAACTCTACCTCTTCGGATAATTTGTATTTTAATCCAACTGTAATCTGAAATACACAAAACATATGTGGATCGAGATTGTGCATCTCTTCCGAACCTTTTTCTCAAGTTTGAACTTGTGAGAGAGGTCTATTGCTCCCTTAAAATTGGATTGGCATCATCAGCAGAAGATTTTAATAGAAATTCATCTTTAGAGCCTCTAGAGTATATTGTAACAAAATCAGTTTTCTGTAAATTCACCGCTGATTCTACTATAACCTTTTCTTGTTTTATTGCAGCTATTTTAGCCACCCCAATTCCTGGCGGATAGACAGCTCCATCACCAGATGTCACTAGCTTTTCATCTTTTTGAATGATATGATTATTTTGTAAATACACCATATTAATTAGACCGTTACCTCCAGCTAAGATACCTCTCTCTCTTGAGATTGTGCTAACTACTGGAATTCTTGAATCAGCATCGCTTATTAATATTACTTTTGCATAACTATCGCTCACATCCACAACTCTGCCAATCAACCACTCCCCATTTGTGACTATCTGATCAAGCTCTATACCGTGATTCCGCCCCGCTCCTACCACTGCTGTATGACTAAATGGAGTAAGTGATACAGTAAGTAATCTAGCTGTAGTGTAGGGATATTCGATATCTTTTACAACTGAGAGCAACTTTCTTAATATCACATTTTCTATTCGTATTGATTGCATGTCACTTTGTTGTGTCTTTAGCCTAGCAATCTCCAATTTTAATTCTATGTTTTCCGATTCAATATCATTTAAGTATTTTATCTTACTTGTAATTATATTAATTTGATTTATTACTTGCTCATATAACATTAGACTAACTGATATACAACGTCCAGTAGCTTCTAACGCAATATTAGATAAACTTTTGGTTTCAGCAAAATATAACAAATGTATTGATAAAACAATAAATATTATGATATTAAGACGTTTTACCATCATTATACTAAATTGAACAAAGTCAAATAAATTATTTGTAGACCTGGTTCTATTTGCAAGTATTGCCATAATTTATTCTTGTTTAAATAATACATGTTTAAATTTAGGGAATTCTTCAAGTACTTTTCCAGTACCAAGTGCCACACAAAATAAAGGTTGGTCTGCTACAAATACAGGTAGTTTTGTTGCTTCCGTTAACACACGGTCTAAATTGTGCAATAATGCTCCTCCGCCAGTTAAGATGATACCTTTATCAGCAATGTCAGAAGATAGTTCAGGTGGTGTGCATTCTAACGCCATTTTTACTGCTTCTATAATCTGACTGATGGGCTCAACTAAACTTTCTGCTATTTGCTGAGCATTTAATGTCATTTCTTTAGGTATGCCATTAATTAAGTCACGTCCCTTAATTTCCATACTTTTTTGTTCTAATTCAGGATTAACATATGCTGTACCAATATGTTTTTTTATCCTTTCTGCGGTGGCATCGCCAATTAGTAGATTATAGTGTCTTCTAATATATGAAATAATGGATTCATCCATTTTATCACCACCAACACGTACTGATCTTGCATATACTATACCGCCTAAAGATAGCACTGCTACTTCTGTGGTACCACCACCGATATCCACAACCATTGAGCCGGTAGGATCAGTTACCGGCAAGCCAGCACCAATGGCTGCTGCCATCGGTTCTTCAACCAGAAATACCTCGCGCGCTCCTGCGGCTTCAGCAGCTTCCTGGATTGCTCTACGCTCGACTGGAGTGGATCCAGAAGGCACACAAATAATAATCATTGGCCCAGTAAAAGCTCTTCTATTGTGTATCGTTCTAATAAAATACTTTAACATCTCTTCTGCACCTTTGAAATCAGCTATAACTCCATCTTTGAGTGGACGTTTAGCCTCAATATCAGCAGGAGTACGACCTAACATCATTTTTGCTTCATTACCAAATGCATATGGTTTAAAAGTGCCATTCTCTTTAATTAACGCCACTACTGATGGCTCATTTAGTACTATGCCTTTACTTTTCACATACACCAAAGTATTGGCAGTGCCAAGATCTATTGCCATATCTGACGAAAAAAGACCTCGTAATTTTAAAAACATCTTTATATATCTCCATATTCATTAAAAGAGGTTAGAAGCTGTATACTTCATAATTCGTGAATTTCGCTGGATTTAGGTTCTTGCGCGTGGAAATTTAACTGATATCAACACCAAAAAACTCTGGAGCCTTCGGAGCGTAAGCAGTAACAAGTTTGTTACAACGCCACAATAATCAATCAAATATAGCTTCACTCTCTAGGCATTGCGTACAAAATTTTATGGAGATTATTTATAATGGTTTTTAGTTGAAAAATAATAAAGATTTTGCAGGAATAGCTTATCTATTTCAAAAAATCTTTGTTATTTTGCAGACAAAAAACACTTAAATAAGCCCATTAAAATTTTGTACGCAATGCCTAAGCTCGTAACATTAAATTTTGCACCACTTGCTTATGCTCGCGTATTAATATATGCGGAACCTTGCTCGAGCTGAAATTCAACATCACGTCTTAGTAATTGCCATATGACACGTCAGTTAAACTAGTATATCAAGCTTCATATAAATGTAAAATAATAAAGCTCCCAATAAATATCATTAAACAAATAGGTAATAATACAGCAAGAAGAGGCTTAAGCCCATTATAAGCCAATATTCGTAATATAATTTCCATTGCAGCATAAGATGTAAAGCCCAACAAAATTCCATTTACTACCATTTTTTTATGAGAATTATCCCGTGTTCTTAAACTCAGAAAGCAGCACGATAAAATTGCTGTAGCTGCCATCATTAATGGCTTAAACAATTGTTTATAATAGTGTAGTTGATAATTAACCACCGGCAATCCCGCCTTCAATAAAGTGTTAATTACCGTTGGCAATTCCCAAAATGAAATCATTTCAGGAGAAATAAAACTATTGATTAAGCTATTCATCGATAAACTTGTTGGAATTACAAGATTTACATAAGCTTCAGTAGTATTATTAGTGATTACCTTTGGTTCTGTTAATTGAAATACGTTATTGTCTAATTTAACATGAGGAGCATCTATTCTTTTAATAAAACGATTTCTATCATCAACAAATAACATTATTACGTCATGCATTTCATGAGTTGTTGGGTTAAGTGATTTAGTTTGAATAATGCGATTGGAATTATCATATTCTTCAAAAAAGAAAATCCCAAATTGAGAGATCGTAAGATTATTATATTTTCTTTTAGTTAATTTTGTTTCTATTTGCTCATATTTCATGAGTCCATATATTCCCAACGGATTTATTACTGTTATAATAAATATACCTAATAACAACGTTGCCATAATTGGAATCAACAACAATCGCCATAACGGTATACCATTACACAAAATAATTACCAATTCATTGTATTTGGTTATCCTTCTTAAAAAGAAAAGCATAGCAATAAAACTTATTAATACCGAGATCTCATTGATAAGATAAGGTATTTTATATAACATTAATCGCCAAAATAATGAAGATGGTATATAAGTTGATTTAAATCTTTGGAGTATATCAAAAGCGTTCGATAACAGTAACATACCGACTAGAATACCACTGATTATACCAAAGGATCTATAATATAATTGGAAAATATAGAAAGATAGCGTTCTATAATTGAACATGTACTGCAAATTAATTTAAGAGGTGAGCAGCTTAAATGGTGGGTCCGGCAGGACTTGAACCTGCGACAACACCGTTATGAGCGGTGCGTTCTAACCAACTGAACTACAGACCCTTAATTTTTTGAAGACTTTTCAACTTATATAATTATTATATTTGTAAGTCCAGAAAAATTTGTCATACTACAATTTATGTTTTTCCGTTTTTCACTGCTCAATATCTTTTAATTCTATTATTGGCTTTAATCAGAAAAAAATTGCATTTTTTGGAAAACTTCACAGAGCCTAGTTTACCTTAATATTTTTCAGAATATGGTGAATTTGGAGAGCATAATTAATAAAAATAAATAATTCAAAACATTAATACTATGGAAGAAATATATAATATTCTGAATCTTATTGGCAGGAATTTACATGAAATTTGGCACTACACTATACTGACAATATCAGGTAATAGCGTCAGAGTATCTAACATAATCATGGCGATAGCTCTTTTTTTGGCTGGATTTAAATATTCCGGACATTTTTCAAAATATGTAAAAAATTGCATAAAATCTAAAATTAATTCGGATAAAGATGCAGCCAATGCTATCGAAAAACTTATATTATATACGGCATTATGTATTTATGTCGTAACAATTTTAGAAATCGCTCATGTTCCGCTCAAAACTTTTGCATTTATAGGCGGCGCACTTGCAATAGGTATTGGTCTCGGTGCTCAATCAATAATCGGCAATTTCATTAGCAGCTTGATTATCATGATCGAGCGGCCTTTGAAAATAGGAGATATAGTTGAAATGGAAGGAGTGCTAGGCACTGTGACTTCAGTAGGAGCGCGCTGTGTTGTACTAAATACATTTTCCAATGTTGAAGTATTAGTACCAAACAGCAAACTTATGCAAAACAGCTTGGTAAATTGGACATTAACTAATAGTGCAATAAAACATCAAGTAGAAATTTCTACTCCGAAAACAAGCAAATTTAATTATCAAGAATTTATTAGAGCTCTTAAAACAGTAATAGATAACTTAGAATTTGCTCATCAACACACTGATGAGACAGAAATATATCTTACCAAAATAGATAGCCACCAATTTACATTCTTAATTAATTTTTATTGTAATATAGCACAATTTCAAAACCCAGAATATGTAAAGGGAACGCTAAATATAGCTTTATTAGAACATCTCAAAGATTACGAATTTACTGTAGTCTACCCAAAAATTGTGGAATTAAAACCTTTGTCTGACAAAAGCGATAAAACTCCTGGAGATTAAGTTTATAAAAACTAATCAAGGTTTAATTCTTTCTCAACTTCAATTCGGATATTTGACAACAGATTTTTTGCAAGTGCTGAGTCGATGCTTTCAACCATTAAGCGGATAATGGGTTCAGTACCAGATTTACGTATTATAATCCTGGCTTCTTTGGCATAAATTTTTTGGTACAATCTAGTGATGTTTTCTATCCTATCTTTGCAAATAAGATTTTGTTGGCCATAATATTTATGATCATAATATATATTATGAGTAAATTGCGGTACCGGAGTGAATTTATTGAGTAATTGACTAATTGGAATATTTTGCGCAATTTTATACATTGCCAGCACTTGCAGAGCTACCTTAATACCATCACCTGTAGCTTCGTTTGCACCAATGATAATATGACCAGATTGTTCACCACCTAAATTACACTCAAGTTCACGCATTTTTTGGGCCACATGTTTATCTCCAACATTTGTGCGCACAAGACTAATACCAATGGAATTTAAATAAAGCTCAAGCCCCATATTTGACATAATTGTAGTCACTACCGTATTGTTTTTTAACCCATGATTCATAGCTGATAAATAATCGGCAAGTGCGGCAATAATCTGATCTCCATCTATAGCTTGTCCATTCTCATCTATTATTAGAATCCGGTCAGCATCTCCATCTAACGCGATGCCTAAATCTGCCTTATGTTCTACTACCTTTTTAGCTAGCTCTTTTGCGTCCAAGACACCACATTGATGATTTATGTTAAAACCGTTAGGATTGATTCCACAAGCAATTACTTCCGCTCCAAGTTCATGGAATACTTTGGGAGCAACATCATAAGCAGCGCCATTGGCGCAATCAACTACTATCTTAATACCATCTAACTTATGAATATGTGGAAATGAATATTTCACGTGCTCGATATAACGACCACGTGCATCTTCTAGTTTTACCGCCTTGCCCAAATCATTATAATGAGCCACATACTCTGATAAATCAGTAGACATTAATTGTTCAATCTTATTTTCTAATGCTGCATCCATCTTATAACCAGAGGAGTCAAAAAATTTAACCCCATTATCATAATATGGATTATGTGATGCTGAGATCATCATTCCTAAATCTGCTCGTAAACTTCTGATCAACATTGATATGGCTGGAGTAGGGATTGGTCCTACTAATACTATATTAACTCCCATTGAAATAAAACCAGAGGTTAAAGCAAATTCTAACATATAACCTGATAGTCTGGTGTCTTTTCCAATTACTATAGTAGGTTTAGTTGATCTTTTTTCTGAAAAACCACAAGCTACAGCAGTAGCCATCGCAAGTTTAATCATGATTTCGGGAGTAATAATATTGGTATTACTCCTACCTCTGATTCCGTCAGTGCCAAAATATTTCTTTTGCATTATCGCTACACCTTATCTAAAATAGGAGAGTGTTCAATGAACTGCGTCGATATAAAAATAGAGCACGTCAAGCTTTGAGACCATTTATGGTCTCGCAATGACGGTTTGATACAGTTCATTGAACATTCTCGAATTTTATATTATAATCGATGAGTAATACAATTTTTTTCATAGATACGGAATATAGCAATCAAATGATTGCGTCAAGAGCAATAAAGCAATATGCTGTGGATAATATTACTAATTATCTAGTTACTACCACGATATCTCCTCATAGTATAGTCTTTGTAAAATCTAATTTAATCGGTTTAACTGATGAAATTATTGATCAGTTCATAAAGCAAAAGGCAGAACAGGAAATTCTAGTAGGAGTATTAGCAAATACTGCGTGCATGGTCGGAATTAGCGGCAAATTACGGAGCACATTCTTGCCTAATATTCAATCTTTTGATGAGGCCATTAACAATGAACCAATCTACAATCTTGACTCTCATCCTCTAAAATTACTAAATAATATGAATAAAATTATCGAATTTGAACAGGAAATACAAAATAAATTACGACAAAGTGCGATTGATAAAGGAGTGTTCTTACAAGATCCTGCCACTACTTATCTAGCATTTGACACTGAATTTGGCAATAAAGTATTAGTTGAACCCAATGTTTATTTCGGTACTAACGTTAAGCTACATGATCATGTACATATTAGAGCTTTCTCTTACTTAGAAAAAGTAGAAATAGAAAGTGGCGCAAAAATTGGACCTTTTGCTCGAATACGTGGTGACAGTAGGATTGGAAATAATGTTAAAATAGGTAATTTTGTTGAAATAAAAAATTCTATACTGGATACCGCAAGTTCAGCAGGCCATCTATCCTATATTGGAGATAGCATCATTGGCAAAAATGTTAATATTGGTGCTGGTGTTGTTACCTGTAATTATGATGGCTTTAAAAAACACCAAACTATAATTGCAGATGATACATTTATCGGCTCGAACAGTTCATTAATTGCCCCAATCACTATTGGCACCAACTCGTTTATAGGAGCTGGTTCATTTATTAACCAGAATGTTCCGAATAGCACTTTTGCAAGTGGTCGCAGTAAGCAACAGATGAAACCAAATCGGAGAAAATAAATATGTGCGGGATTATCGCCGGTATTAGTATTAATAATATTTTACCAACCTTAGTCAGTGGTTTGGAAAAATTAGAATATAGAGGCTATGATAGTGCCGGTATAGCTGTGCTAATAAACAATAGACCTCTTATACATACAGTCAAAACTGTTGGTAAAGTTAATGCTTTAAAAAAGCTACTCTCTTTCAAGGAAGAATTAAATAGTTATATTGGTATTGGTCATACCAGATGGGCAACTCATGGAGCACCAAGTGTAGAGAATGCTCATCCGCATGGAACAGAACGAGTAGCTATAGTCCATAATGGTATTATTGAGAACTATAGCCAATTAAAGCAGGAATTACAGCAGCTAGGCTACAAATTTAAGTCTGATACTGACACTGAAGTTGTTGCCAACCTCCTTGATTATTATCTTACATTAGATGTTGACGCTGAGGCTGCAGCTCATCAAACTATCAGTAAATTAGAAGGCTCGTTTGCAGTAGTTTTTATGTTTAGAGATAGTCAATTTTTATTTGCAGCCAGCAAAAAAAATTCATTGATATTAGGCCTGGCTGATCATGGTACTTATATTGCTTCTGATGTCATAGCATTTGGTAATATGGTTAGCGACGTTATTTATCTAGAAGATGGCGATAAAGTGATAGTCAAACTAGACTCTTATTATATTTTTGATCAAGATCAGAACATAGCTAAGCGTACTACCAATAAGTCATTATTGCTTGATGAAATATCTAAAAAAGATTACCCTCATTTTATGCTTAAAGAAATACATGAGCAACCAATAGTATTAGCCAGAACCATAGATAGATATTTAAAAGGAAAAGGGTTATTTGCTTTAGACATCGATTGGCCGCATGTTGATCGTATTAAAATACTAGCATGCGGCACTGCTTATTATTCAGGATTGGTGGCTAAATACTGGCTAGAGGAATTAACCGATATTAATGTTGATCTAGAAATTGCTTCTGAATATAGGTATCGCGCGGTAGCTAGTAGCAAAAATGGAGTCACAATAGTTATTTCACAGTCAGGAGAAACTCTAGATACACTCGAAGCACTTAGAAAAGCAAAAGCTGATGGACAAACTATCATCGCAATCACTAATGTAGAAAAAAGCTCGATTGCACGAATATCAGATTATGTATTACCAATAATGGTCGGCGCTGAAATTGGAGTTGCTTCGACCAAAGCTTTTTTAGGACAATTAATGGTACTAGCTGGCTTAAGCATAGATATAGGAGTAAAGACCGGTAATCTTACTAGTCATAAATCTGAAACCCTAACTACACTATTATTATCAGTTCCAACAATGATCGAAGAAATATTGTTACACTGTAACAATATTAAAAATATCGCCATGCAAATTAAAGATTTTAAAAGCGCTTTATTTATTGCTCGAGGTAGCTTATATCCTATTGCTCTTGAAGGTTCCCTAAAAATGAAAGAGTTATCATATATCCACGCCGAAGGCTATGCTGGTGGCGAATTAAAACATGGCGCAATGGCACTAATTGACAATAACATGCCAGTGATCGCTTTAATACCTCATCATGCTTTTTTATTTGATAAAATGTTTTCTAACCTACAGGAGGTAATTGCCAGGGGAGCGAGAGTATTATCTATTATAAGCAAAGATGATGCTGATAAAGTAGGCGATTATTCTACCTGGATACTACCAATCCCTAACTGCGACCAATTTATTGCGCCCATGATTTATACTATACCATTACAATTACTGGCGTATTATACCGCCGATTTAAAAGGAAATGACATAGATCAACCTCGTAATTTGGCAAAAAGCGTTACTGTGGAATAACCTATGGTGTCATTCCCGCCGTTGCTGGGAATGACATCGAGTGCGTTAAGTTAAGTAAGACTAGTTATATCATACATCTGCGGTTTGCCAGACCCCTGAATAGATACACAAAAATTCAATTAACGTTTTATTTACATCTACCCTCTAAAGTACAACTAACAATAATTCACATTATCTTGTACAAGAGTAAGTTCATGATGATTGTTCGGCTGTACTATTTTCTGTAGTGTTTGTGACGGCTTCTTCGCTGCTTGATGAGGCTGCTTTGTTTTTATTAGGATCGAATGGCTCTTGAGTAGGTATAAAAGTACCTGGCAACAATCTTTTGGTAAAAAACTTATCTTTATAATAAAAAATCTTTTTAGATTTAATCGGTGGCATTGATTCAATTAATACTATTTGCTCATCCCTAGGTAATTGAATTACTTCTTGTGGTAAAAGCAATGCTCTTTGTACAGAAGATACGCTTTTAGACATACCAGATAAATTAAGACCAAAAACTGGATTACTACGAGACACCTGTTCTACAGTTTTATTACCGCAAAGTTGTGAAATTAAATTAGCAGTTTCATAATTATTAGCGGCATAAGTAATACGATAGGTAGAATTTGATAAAAAGGAATTCATCCCAGCTTCTTCATATGTACCCTTTAACTGTTGAGTATCTTGAATAATTAAAAATAAACGTACTCTATATCCTCGAAAGTAAGCGATACCTGCTTTGAATTGCTCCATCTTGCCCAACGTTGGGAACTCATCTAATAAAAACATCACCCCGTATGGTTCTTCTTTAAGATCAGGCATTTTCCGGCTTAAAAACTCTGTAGCCTGTTGATAAAATATCTGCATTAGCTTTTGCAGGCGTTGGATGTTATCTGGAGTAAGTCCTACATAAACAGTAGTTTTTTTCTTTTTAAATTCTAATACATTAAAATCTGAAGAAGCGGTTGCTGCATCAATTAAAGGATTAGCCCATAATTCTAAAGAAGAGTTCATGGTAGAGATCACCCCAGATCGTTCTTTATCGGCTTTTTGTAGGAAAGCTGCGATGTTCATATAGCCTGCAGGATGGATATCTTTACCAAAAGTATCCATAGCAACGGCAAGATTATATACCACGTCATCACTACGCATTGTACGTACTACTTCGCCAAACGATTTAGTCTTACTAGGATCGGCAATTAAAGATAATACGACTCCAAGAAATAGACTTCTTGCTTCATTTTCCCAAAAATCCTGCTTTGGCGATACAAGGTTAGCTATCTTTTGGACATCATCAACCATTTGTCCTGATTTTTTACTTACCCAGTCTATGGGATTATAACAATGTGTTACTCCATCAGGATTTGAAGGTTCCCAAACAAAAATTTCCTGCCCTTGTTTCGCCCGCCAACCGCTAGTAAGCTGATGGTTTTCTAATTTTATGTCATGTACAACTACAGAATGATCCCAAAATAACAAATTAGGGATCACAAAACCAACGCCTTTACCAGCGCCTGTAGGTGCAAATAATAAAATATGCTGAAATCCATCTGCTACAAAATAACCGATATTGTCTACACCAAGCAACACTCCCTGTTTAGCGCGAAGCCCCGCTCTTTCTATATCATCAGCTGTTGCCCAATCAGCATCACCATATACTTTCTCTTTTGGAGCAAAGAACTTTAAATCTTTGATTTTGGTAAAATTTTTATAGTAAAATATGCATACTAATATTGTAGGAGAAATAAGAGATAGTACCAATTTGACCTTTAAATAATTATTATAATCAAAACTGAGTTGTGACCATACATTAATAAGCCATTTTAGATAAGTAAAAGCAATAGTAACAGGTTGTAGGCTTAACTCTATTTGCGTTGAACGATCAACCGACACTAATACAAGCGCTCCACTTATCCAGATGACACAAAATATGACTGTTGGATGAAGTATTGCATGTCCAAAAATATTACGTGCGGTTCTAAGAATTTTCTGGAAATCCATCTTCTTTTCCTAAGCTTTTAAAATATATTTCTGAAATGTATCTCCTGCCACCACTACCACGTTGTAACTGGACAACAATATCAATTACTGCCAATATATATTTTTTTATTTCGTCTGGTGGCATGCCAAGACCAGCTTGCATTACCATTAATTTAAGCTGTTCTAGAGCCATAGCTGGCGTATCTGCGTGTAAGGTTGATATAGATCCTGGATGACCTGTATTAATAGCACGTAAGAAACTAAAGGCTTCTGCTCCTCTTAGTTCGCCAACAATAATACGATCAGGTCTAAGCCTTAAACATGCTTCTATCAACTCTTGTGTAGTGACTTTAGCTCGCCCTTGACCACCCTTTGAAGCAAGTAAATGTACTCTGTTTTGGTGTTTAGGTAATAATACTTCACGAGCGTCTTCAACAGTAATTAACCTTTCGTGAGTAGGGATTTCAGCTAACGCTGCGTTAGTAAAAGTTGTTTTCCCAGTTGATGTCCCACCACTAATAATGATATTTTTTTTGTTTAATATAGCGGTTTTAAGAAACTCTTTAATGTTCTTTTCTTTAAGGAACTGTGCTAAAACTGCATGACTTTCATCTACCTTAGCTTCTGCGGTTGTAGAAGCAAAAGCTCCCATCTTTTCATAATCATCCAAAGATAAATGCATGGTACTGCCTTTTCTAATCGCATATGCCACACAGCCAATTTCGCATGCCGGAGGAAATACAACTTGAATACGATAACCATTTGGTAGAGATGCAGAAAGTAACGGCCTTTCTTCAGAAATGGTCTGATCAGTACTTTGCGCCACAAGTCTGCCCAAACCTAGTAAATGATCTAAATCTAGCTCTGGTATTTTTTCTAACCTTTGATCTCCTCTTTTTTCAACCCAAGCCTCGCCTGGCCTGTTGACCATAACCTCATTAACTCCATCCTCAGCAAAAATATTTTTAAACGGAAATAAATAAGTTTCTAATGCTGCAAAATTCACTTTATTAACCTCGATCTTTTTAGTGCTGCTTTAGGGAATTTATAATCTCTGTTAACATAAATTTTTACTAAAGTACCTTGATCTATAGTAGTTGTTGGCTTAAATTCTTGTTGGGTAACCATAGTTTTAAAAGTATCAGTTACATCAGTAAATGCTTGTTTTGAGGCATCTTGCGCCTGAGTCGTGGAAGCATTAGCAGCAGTAGTGGTAAGTAAGCTTGATACTGCAGCATTAGCACTGTTGGTTATGGATGCCAGCTTTTGCTCGTCTGTAGCACCAGTAGTACTCTGTATGCTTGTACAAGCTTGAGTCATAGAAGTGTAAGCCGAAGACGTTTTATCACTAATCGCTGCTTGAGTTTGCGCACAAATTTGGATAACTTTAGCAGCAGCAGTGGCATTACTAGCAGTAACTGTAGATAATATATTTTGGATAGAAGTAGCGGCAGCAGTATTAGTCGCATTTGCCTGAGAGCTAATCGGTGGTGCTACTATTTTATCTAAAGCATTAGCTATAGCAATATTAAATGCTGACATTAAAATTGCATTTGAGAATTGTTCGGTATATTTATTATCAACTCTACCTTGTATTCCTTGTCTACCTAAACCGTCTACGATAGGAGTAAGTTGTAGGTTTATAGTATAACCGCTAGCTAAGTCAATTCTATTCCACTGTATTAATATTCTACCATAGTTACCATCCATTGTGCCAACTTGATAAATTCCAAACACTCTTGTTCCCTTAGGAATTAATATAACTTTAGCTCCTTCAGCAAATACATCTCTACTGACTACAGCTCTTACTTCTCCACCTATATCACTGCTTATAGCGGTTTCCAGTACTGCGTCAATTATCTTTCCACGTCCAAGAACAAATTCCATGGCTCCACGCTCAGTAAAATCTGTTTCTTGTTGAATCTGTTCTGGAGTTTTTTTTGATCCAGCTCCAGCCACTAAAATTATTGTTGATTTTCTTTTTGCTTCTTTACGCTTTTGAGCATCAGTGTTATCCACTAATTTTGGTGGTAGCATGGATTCTAAAGCGGGAGTTTCAACTTTTGTCGGTACTACCTCTGGTAGTGGCATTGGTGGTGGTTCTTCAAGTTTTAATGGTGGTGGCGGCGGTGGCGGTGGCGGTGGTGCTTCTTTGGGAGTAATTAATTTTGGTAAATCTGGTAATTGTGGAATTTTTGGCGCATCAGACACTTTACTTTCTACTGGCTTAGTAACTTGAGTAGGTGCAGTTATTGGTGGTTCAGTGGTAGTAGGAGTTTTATTGATAAATAAATTAAAAATTAAATACCCAAAAATACCGCAAATGCCTACTAAAATTAAAAGACTTTGTTTTGGGTTAGCCGCAACCTTTGAAAGCTCTTGTTGAACTTCAGGTTTTGTGCCAGCTCGTTCTGTTTTTACCTCAGAGGTAGTTTGTTCTGCCATATCTTTAAAATTTATCCAGATTTTCGTTTTGGATAATAGAATCTAATTGCGTAAACCAGATCCTTTTCTTCACCGTCTTCTAATTCTTTTGCAACAATATCAAATTGATAAGTTCTTTTATTGGTAATGATAGTCATATTAGTTCTAATATTTTTTTCCAATGGCTTTATAAACAATCGATTAGCCAGTGGTGTTATTTTCCATACATAAGAATCACCCAGAGTAATTGTTTGAATTTCTTCGTTTTTGGCAAATTCTATATGCGATTGAAACCCAAAATGTAATACTAATAAATATACCTCATTCGGATTATATATGTAGGTTTTTATTCTATTATCAGTAGTAATTGGCAAATCGTCTTCATAGATTACTCCATAACTACTACTTAATAGACTTAAGATTACTATTAAAAATCTAACTATTATCATCATCTACTCTATAACCTTGTACTTGGAAACCTATTGGATTAATATCACGTTCTGTTTCTGTTAAATCCATTGCTATATAATTAAAGTCTATTATTGCTAATTTATTAAACACTCTCCTATTTTCTGAAGTTTCACTGATCGAAAATCTCAGCATATATTTTTTTGCATCTAACTTGGACCATGATTTGACTGTCAGGAAAGTAGTGTTTTTTTGTCCATATATTACACTAGGATTTACATCTTGATTTTTTAAGTAACCAAGATAAGTAAAAAATATACTACTGGAAGAAAATAATCTTACTATTTGTTTAGCCTGAGTATCAAAATCAACCGGGTTATAAGTTTCTCTTGCGATAACGTATTTTTTAATGAAGTATCTAGCTAACGAATCGTTACCCTCAAGCATTTGCGATGATGTTGGGTTAACAATTTTTGCCATACCAGTAGTTTCATCAATTTGAATTACAAAAGGATCAAATCTTTTAGAATTAATGACAACCGCAACAGATATAATTGAAATTATAGATAGTATGACAAAAATTAACAACAACATAAACAAGATATTACGTTGTACTACTATACTGTCGTATCTTTCTTCATACCAATTTCTAACTGATCGTACTACATTACTCTGCTGACTATCTTGTGTCGCAGCTGCGGTAGATTTGAATTTTTGCAGTAAGCTAGTTAAATTGAACATTAGATTTCAGTTTAATATGTCGGACTTAATTATGCCTTTACTTCTTTGATTAAAAAATAAAAAATGTCAAAATATCATGTTGTAGCTATAAAAATCTTATTAATTCGTTGTTTTTATATTGTATTTTCAGCGCATTAGATCTTGGTTAGTAATTGTTTATATAGTTTACCTCCTCACAAACTTAAGCACGAGCTTCGCTTCAAAGAAGATATATAGACCTCTTGTAACTAGGTATAGCGTCGGTCAGAGCTAGTTACTCTCAAATTTCGCGTGGATTCACCTGTGCTCACGTATTATAAAGCTTGCGCAAGGCCTCACACTAAAATTTAAAAGTAACTAGCTCACTGACTCTAGCTATATTGCGTACAAAATTTGACTCAAGTCGCAGCATACAATCCTCATCTATATTTTTGTCTAAAAAATTCCTTAACTATAGCATAGTACGCTAAACATATTGTGCCTCAGTCATACGTGTCTCGGCTGATCTATTATTAAATAACACAAATTTTAATTTATACGTAAATAATAATTATATTTTTATATACAATAAAAAGTTAAAAAATGACAGATTACAAACAGTTCTTCTTACAGCGGCTAAGAGTGAAGACAATGATCAAGTGCAACAAATACTTGACTCGACTGACCTATTTGAAATAACTACTCGCACTATTCAGGAACTTATGAAAATTGCTCGGTGCCACCATCCCGAGCCTGAGCTAGTATTAAAAATATTTGCTTCAAACAAAGTTAAAAAGATAAGTCTTGATATACTTAAACAGGATTTTATTCGTCATCTAACTGCTGATTTTATTGATAAATTTTTTGCTTTAGATAAAATTGTGAATTGTGGCCTACATCACTTTATAGCTGTTATTAAGAAAACAAATAATACTGACACTATAAAAAAAGTATTATATTCTCTTAAGCCTTGGGATTCTTCCGTTTATACAATTGTGACTCAAATAATTGACAAGCATCCTAATCTTGCTCTAGAGTATTTACAACGAGCACCGATAGTAACACTAGATGATATGCAGGACATGATATCGTGTTATAACTCCGAATTCATTTATAAAGTTATTGATATAACAGCTGCGCATTGCAGCTACTCAATATTAGAAAATTGCTTTCAATACAATGTTATATCTCTTAGTCCTACGCAACGAAATAATAATCATTTAAAAAAGCTCATAACAGTAAAAAATCTAGATGGATTGCCCTTAATAAATATTAATGAATACCAAGCAAAGCTATGGGATAAATATTCTGCTGATCCAGAAATGATGCAGTATTTACGTGAGCATGGTTTTCGCCATAATAAGCAAGAAATAACTAAAGAAACGGTAGAAAAAGTAAAAGAAGTAGTAAAAGCAAAAGAAATAGTAACGAATCCTCAATCGGCGCATACAAGAAGCGTTGAAGAAGAAAAGCAATTAGCTAAACTTAAACAGCAATTTCCTGATCTCAATATTGAACAAGCTATAAGTGAGATTGGTGCATGCATTAACGAACTAAAAACGAATGCTAATGCACCTAAACAAAGTATTACTTTTGATGGTGATAGCATTGCGGTCGGGATAAGAACTGTAGATAGTAGTAAGACGGTAACTACAACGCTAAAAATTGCCGATGCTTTAACATTAGCGAATCGAGCATTTGATGGTTTAGTAGCTGCTGTGCATTTAGGAACTCCGGATGCTACAAAAATATTGGCCTTAGTATGGCAAAAATTACATCAACAGGAAGTAGCATCTAAAAAGCCTTACTATTATACCAGTGATCTGATTAAAGCATTGGCTCAAATAGCTTGTGAGTATGTTAAGGTAGGGCAAGAGATAGAGTTCAATGCTAGTTGTGTTGGCGGTAGCCTGAATATATTACTTGATTTATCCAAAACGCACGAATTGTTAACATCATCAACAAATCAACCTCAGATACCTCGAATTAATAAGGTAGATTTTTCGCAATATATTATAGAAGAAGTTATGCCTAACTTCGATCAGGGGTTGCTTAAAGTAATTCTAGATCGGATAGCTAAGTCTGATAATACTGATGGAATGGAGTGGCGCTATGAGCAAGCATTAAGAGCAATATTAAATCAATCTCTGTATAAATTTAAATTATTGCAATTTGGTGAAGCTCATAGAGTACCTGATGACGAAGATTTTATTATTGTAGCAGAGTTATTACCTACGATACCTCAAATTTATGCTTCTTCAACTGTAGAAGAGACTACTGTTGGTATAGAAAGGCTTAAAAATTCAATTTGCAATAGTTTTAAGCAGATATTTAAGTTAGAAGCTACTCATCAAGCAGAAATTACCAAAAATACGGTTGCTCATTTAACTGAAAGATTAAAGACTTTAATAAGTAAATTCATGAATGACACAAGTGAGCCTAGCCAAATTGTAAAAGAAGTATCTAAATACTTGACGGATCATGAGGTTAATCTTGATGATTTCAATAAGTATGGGCTAAATCTAGTGGAACAGGTTGAGGCATTCTTTACAAGTCTATATGCTGCTAATGATCCTTCCGGACTGATTGGTGGAACGATGACGTATGATCTTGAGTCTTAATTAATGGTTAACTTCATCTTCATAAGATATATAGCTAGAGTCAGTGAGCTAGTTACTTTTAAATTTTAGTGTGAAGTGATTTTTGTTAGCTCATCAAAAAATTAAGAATAAAGTTTAACTTGCTAAAGATTATAAAATCGTGTAATAATTTAAGACTTTAATTTATAATGGTCTATAAATCACATGATAGAATATACTTTTTCAATTATCAAGCCTGATGCTACTAAAAGAAATTTGATAGGATCAATAAACTCGTTGCTAGAACAGGTGGGTTTAAGAATTGTTGCGCAGAAAATGATGATCCTTACTCCTGCTCTGGCAACAGCATTTTATCTTGAACATAAAGATCGCCCATTTTTTGCAAGTCTTATTAAGTACATGACCTCAGGCCCTGTAGTGTTACAAGTGCTAAAAGGAGAAAATGCGGTAATGTTAAATCGCCAAGTTATGGGTGCAACTAATCCTGAACAAGCAGAGGCTGGTACTATCAGAAAAATTTTTGCTAATAATATCGAAGAAAATAGTATTCATGGTTCTGATAGTATTCAGAGTGCACAAAGAGAAATTAGTTTTTTCTTTGCCGGCTATGAAATTATTGAATAAAATTAGATGTTTCACGTGAAACAAATAAGGTATGAAATTTCAAGAATGTTCAATAAACCGCATCAAATCGTCAAGCTTTGAGACCACGTTATAGTGGTCGAAGCAATTTAGTCGATTGCAGTTTTTTCTGGATTGCTTCGATAACGCCCTCGTAATGACGATTTGACACAGTTCATTGAACATTCTTGAAATTTGCTGATAAAATGCAAGCTTTGCAAAAAAAATTCAAATGACAAAATATGATATAGTGGTTATTGGTGGTGGACATGCTGGTTGTGAAGCAGCGGCAGCAGCAGCACGCTTAGGAGTGCAGACGTTGTTAATCACTTTAGCGCCTGAAAATATTGGAGCAATGTCTTGCAATCCTGCTATTGGTGGTGTTGCTAAGGGCACTCTAGTTAAAGAGGTTGATGCATTGGACGGTTTGATGGCGTATGTAGCTGATCAAGCCGGAATTCATTATAAGATTCTTAACGAAACCAAGGGGCCTGCGGTATGGGGACCTCGAGCTCAGGCCGATAGAAAGCTTTATCATGCTGCAATGTTAAGCGCCATTTTAAGCTATCCTAATTTAACAGTATCATATAATGTTGTTGAAGATGTTATTGTTGACAATGCTGAAGTACAAGCCGTTATTTTACAAAATGGTAATAAAATAGAATGTAAGAAAGTGATTATCACTACCGGCACTTTTTTGTCAGGCCTTATTCATATTGGTAGTAAAACTATTCCAGCAGGAAGAGTTGGTGAGCCACCATCAATCGCATTAGCAAATACTTTAAAAAAAATGAATTTTAGACTAGGGCGTCTAAAAACTGGTACTCCACCACGAATAGATGGTAATAGTATTGATTATAGTAAGCTGGAAG
The DNA here is from genome assembly GCF_034366785.1 of Candidatus Trichorickettsia mobilis. Taxonomy (NCBI): domain Bacteria; kingdom Pseudomonadati; phylum Pseudomonadota; class Alphaproteobacteria; order Rickettsiales; family Rickettsiaceae; genus Candidatus Trichorickettsia; species Candidatus Trichorickettsia mobilis. The sequence goes on along the minus strand of NZ_CP112932.1, from coordinate 712,981 downwards.
CGCAGGCTGGGGATGCGGTGCCGAGACCATTTTCAGAGATGACAGAAGCTGTTAAAGTATTGCAAAATAATTGCTTTATTACTAGAACCACGCAAGCGACGGCTGCAATTATTCAAAATAATTTGAATAAATCTGCAATGTATTCAGGTCAAATAGAAGGTGTAGGGCCAAGATATTGTCCTTCAATAGAAGATAAAATTGTTAAATTTAGCTCTAAAAATAGTCATCAGATTTTTCTGGAACCGGAAGGGTTGGACGATAATACTATATATCCTAATGGCATTTCTACTTCACTTCCTGAAGATGTTCAGCTTGAATTTGTTCATACTATACCAGGACTCGAGCATGCTATTATTCTTAAACCAGGATATGCTATTGAATATGATTACATTGATCCCAGAGAATTAAGAGCTACATTAGAAACCAAAAAAATTAAAGGATTATATTTAGCTGGTCAAATTAATGGTACTACCGGTTACGAAGAAGCGGCCGGACAAGGGATTATTGCCGGTATTAATGCAGCATTATCATGCCAAAATCAGCCAAATTTTATTTTAACCAGAGCTGATGCTTATATTGGTGTGATGATTGATGATCTGATTAATTTAGGTACTACTGAACCTTATCGAATGTTTACTTCACGCTCTGAATATCGTCTTTCTGTACGAGCGGATAATGCTGATTATAGATTAACTCCTTTAGGAATAAAAATTGGCTTAATTTCATCAGCTAGAATGCAAATATTTAATAAAAAATATGCTAAACTTGAGCAAGCGAGAACGCTAACTCAGTCTTTAAAAATCACTACCAGTAAATTAGAAAAATTAGGAGTGACAATTGCACAAGATGGTGCTTATAGATCAGCCTTTAATTTATTAGGCTTAACAAATGTGGGTTTAGATAAAATTTTGGATATTTTTCCTGAGCTTAGTAATGTTGATAAAAAAACTTTATTTTCTTTGCATATTGAATCCAAATATTCTAACTATCTTTTTAGACAACAAGCAGATATTGTTTTATTTAATCAGGAAGAATCAGAATTAATTCCTGATAATATTGATTATAGTATAATTCCTGCTTTGTCTTTAGAAATTAAAGAAAAACTAATGCAAATAAGACCGGCGTCTATTGGAGCGGCTAGAAGAATTGCTGGGATGACTCCGGCGGCGCTTACTGCGTTGATAATCTACATAAAATCATATACTCGTTAAATTTCGTATATGCTCATGGGATAGCAAGATTTATGAAAAATATTGATGATTTGTTGTTTGAGATTAGCAATGTTTCACGTGAAACATTGTCAGCGCTTGAAGATTATATGCAATTAGTATCTGAGTGGAATAAAAGCATTAATTTGTTATCTAGAAATACCACTGATGAATTATTAAAGAGACATATAGTCGATTGTTTGCAAATAATGAATTTTATCAAAGATAGTAATATTCATGTAGTTGATGTTGGTAGTGGCGCTGGGTTGCCAGGAGTAATATTATCGATTGCCGGTATAAAAGCGGTTACTTTAGTTGAAGCTAATAGTAAGAAATCAGCTTTTTTATTGCAAGCAGCACAAATTTCCAGTAATAAAATAGAAATAATTAATGGCAGAATAGAAGATATAAATATAGAGTGCGATATTGTTACTAGTAGAGCATTGGCAGATCTTGAAATGATTTTCAACTATGTCGAGCATCTTGAAATAAAAGATAAGTATTTACTGCTTAAAGGTGCAAAATATCAGGAAGAATTAATTAAAGCGCAAAAGAATTGGCAATTTGATCATGTTATATATGATAGTATCTTGTCAAATACCAGCAAAATTCTAGAGATCAATAATTTAGTAAGAATTTGATGAGCACAAGCCAAATAATAGCAATCGTTAATCAGAAAGGTGGAGTGGGTAAAACCACGACAACAATAAATCTATCAACAGTGTTAGCAACCACTGGAGCTAATATTTTAGTGATTGATCTGGATCCTCAGGGGAATACTAGTACTGGATTTGGTGTTTCGCAACAAGATAGAAAAAATAATATTTATCAAGCTTTAATTGGAGAAATTTCAATTAATCAATGCATTATTACAACTCAAGTTCCTAACTTAAATATTATTACAGCTAATACCAATTTATCAGCAATTGAATTAGAATTAGTTCCATTAAAAGATCGAGAATATGTTTTGTCTAAAATATTAAAATCCTTAAGTAGTACTTATGATTATATTATTATAGATTGCCCGCCATCTTTGAGTTTATTAACCATTAATGCTTTGGTTGCTGCTGATAAAGTATTGATTCCAATGCAATGTGAATTTTATTCATTGGAAGGGTTAAGCCATCTATTAAAAACGATTGAGCTTATAGAAAAAAATCTTAATCCAAAAATAAAAATCATCGGTATTTTATTTACGATGTATGACAAAAGAAATCGTCTTACCGAGCAAGTGGAAGAAGATGTACGGAGATGTTTAGGCGATCTGGTTTTTAATACCACAATACCAAGAAATGTTAGGCTATCAGAAGCTCCATCCTATGGCCAACCAGCAATATTATATGATCATAAATGTTCTGGATCGATCGCTTACATTGAATTAACCAAAGAAATATTAGATAAAAAGATTCTTTATGGAGAATAAATAATGAAACACCGGGGTTTAGGTAAAGGATTATCAGCGCTGTTGAAAGAAGAGGTGGTGTCGGTAAATAATGAGTTAGTAAAGCTCGTTGATATAGATAAACTTGAAGCTGGTGTTTATCAACCGCGTAAGCATTTTGAGTACGAAAAAATAAAAGAGCTAGCAGATTCTATTGCCAACTCAGGATTATTACATCCAATTATTGTCAGCGCTGCTGATGATGGAAAATATAAAATCATTGCTGGAGAGCGACGCTGGAGAGCATGTAAAATTGCTGGCTTTACTGATATACCGGTAATTATCAAGGATTTAACTAGCCAGGAAATTTTAAGAATTTCCTTAATTGAAAATATTCAACGAGAAGAATTATCTGCTATTGAAGAGGCAGAAGGATTTGCTAGATTAATTAAGGAATTTAATTATACTCAGGAGCAATTAGCAGAAATTCTTAGCAAAAGTCGTAGTCATATTGCTAATTTATTGAGGCTCAATCAATTACCTCAGGCTGTTAAAGATCAAGTAATGAACGGTCAGTTAACAATGGGGCATGCAAGATGTTTAGTAGGTAATGAGTATGCTGAAGCAATAGCAAATTATATTATTCAACATGATTTAAATGTTAGGCAAGCTGAAAATATTGCAAAGAGCTGGAATAAACAAGATGATCTAGCTATAGCATCGCCACCAAAACATAGTCAAAGAACATCGTCAACTAATAGTGATCACAATGATCTAGAATTATTGACACAATCATTAATTCAGAAATTTGGTGTCAAAATTACGATAGAAGAAGGTCGTAATGGTGGTAAGCTAATATTTCATTATGAAACTTTAGATATGCTTGATGAAATTTTATCGAGGTTAGGTTAATGCAGATTTTTTTAGATAGTGCTAATATTAAAGAAATAGAAGAAGTTTATAATTTAGGTATTATCGATGGAATAACCACTAATCCTTCGCTAATGTCAAAAACTAATAGTGAATTTATCGCAACAATAGCTGCTATTTGTAAGATAGTAAACGGAGATGTAAGTGTTGAAGTCGTTGCCAATGATTTTGAGATGATGATCCAGCAAGGTGAAAAAATTCTAGAGATAGCAGATAACGTTGTTATAAAGCTTCCTGTAACCTGGAACGGGATTAAGGCATGCAAATATTTTGCTAGACAAAGTATAAAAGTAAATATGACTTTGTGCTTCTCAGTAAATCAAGCATTATTGGCAGCAAAAGCTGGAGCATATTATATATCACCTTTTATTGGTAGATTAGATGATATCGGCGATAATGGAATGAGGCTAATAAGTGATATCAGGCATATGTATGATCGGCAAAAACAAGATACTAAGATCCTTGCGGCTTCAATTAGAAACCCTCAACATGTTGCTGCAGCAGCAATGATTGGAGCTGATGTGATTACTTTGTCTGGTAAAACTTTATGGCAACTACTTGATCATCCATTAACTGATAAAGGGTTAGATATCTTTAATAAAGACTGGGCACATTCTGGATTAACTATTTAAGCATTGTGATCAGAAGAATTATACAACATTTAATAATCATTGCTATTGCACTAATAAATATTACAGCAATAGCTAAGCCTAAAATAATTACCAGTATAGTGCCACTAGCAAGTATAGTAGCAATGTTAATGGATAATCAGGCGGAAATTAGTGCTATTGCTGTAACGCAAAATTGTCCTCATCATTATCATATTAGGCCAAGTGATCTACAGAAAATCAAACATGCTGATATTGTAATTTATATAGACGATAAATTTGATGGTTTTATCGTAAAAATAGTCAATAACCATAATAAAAATATTATTAAGCTTAGTAATTTACCATCAATAAAATTTCTGACAGAGGATAATCAACATAATTGGCATTTTTGGTTGAATTTATCAAATGTACAAGCGCTTTTAGAAGAATTAGCGATAATTTTTGTAAAATCTTTTCCCAAGCTAGAAAAAAATATTCTCACTAATTTAGACGCAGCAAAGCTACAGCTCAATGAATTAGCCCAAATAAAAGCAACGGCTTTAAATAATTTAACTGACGTTATTTTATTAAGTGATAGTGCAGAGCATTTTTTCATCGACAAATATAAAATATATAAATTATATCAGCCTGAATATAAAAGCTTGAAATATATGAATAACCTTGAGCAATTATTAGCAAATTCTGTTAATAAGTGCATAATAATCAGTAATGAGCAAAATCATAAATTATATGATAAATTAGCTGCTGCAGTAATACAAATAGATAGTGAGAATTGGCAATTAGCTACAGTTAATGCCAGAACATTTTATGATCAATACTTTAGGTTGATTCAAGCTATAATGAAATGTACTGATAAATATTAGACTTCTCTTAGAGCCTGCCAGATCAGTAGTATAAGGGGTAATTTTGCTCACTCAAAACGCAGGCGAAGTTCCGAAACAAACCAAAAGACTGCTTGCGGTACTCGACTTTGTTTTTCCTAAAATTTCCTCTCTTATATCTACTGATCTGACAGGCTCTAAACAATTAATTATAAAAAATTTCAGGCTCAAAGTGTTCAAGTAGTTATCCTCGAACCAAAAGCCTTGCTTTATTTTTTATATTACTCCTGTGAAATTGAATTGATGTGAGACTTTAACTATATTTTCTTGAAGCATCAACTCGCAAAGTATTATTCCGCGGGGCATTACTCCGCACAGCATTACTTCGTGGAGCGCCTGTATTACGTTTGTGCTTTGGTCTTCTATCTAAACTTGGTCGCTTATGCTCAGTTAAATAACTAATACTGCTACGTTCCATCTTTTCACCAGGATGCATCAACCTATGAATTGCTTTCCACTTTAGCCCATCTTGAGGAGTAATCAGATTTACAGCAGCACCTACCGCTCCCGCTCTGGCGGTACGTCCGACACGATGAATATAATCTTCTGGACATTGAGGTAGATCATAATTTATCACATGTGCAATATGAGGAATATCCAAACCACGTGCAGCAATATCTGTTGCCACCATAATCCTATACTTACTAGTACGAAATCCATGAATAACACGCTCACGCTTGTTTTGACGTAAATCACCATGAATTGCATCAGCGCTATGTTGATCACCGCGTAATTTAACCGCAAGTTTTTCTGCGCCATGTTTAGTTTTTACAAATACTAAAATTGAGCCTTCTCTAATATCTAATTGTTTAAGCAATTGTTGGTATTTATCAGTTTCAGTAGTATTTATTACTTCTTGCGTTATGTTTGCAGCTGGGATAATGGTAGAACCCACTGACACACGCACAGGTTGCTTTAAATATTTTTCTGAAAGTTTGACAATATTAGCCGGTAAAGTTGCGGAGAACATCAAAGTTTGACGCTGTAGTGGTAAAAACTTAGCTATCTTGTCTAGCTGTATACCAAATCCCATATCAAGCATTCGATCACTTTCATCCAGCACTAAAAAACTAGTATTATGTAACGTCAGACTATTTCGTGTTAAGTGATCATTAACTCTACCTGGAGTACCTACTATTAATCTAGGACGTCTTTTTAGTTGCAGAAATTGTTTAGACATCGAGTCTCCACCTATTAACAAGCTGGTTTTAATCGAACTTTCTTTGCCAATCAATTGTTCTAGTGTAGCCATAACTTGCCCAGCAAGTTCTCTAGTAGGTACTAATACCAATGCTGAACTAAGTGTATTTACCAAGAGATTCGCTACAAGTGGTATGCCAAAAGCAGCAGTCTTTCCAGTTCCAGTTTGAGCTGATCCTAAAATATCTCTACCTTCCAAAGCTGGAGGTATAGCTTCCGCCTGAATTGGCGTCGGTACATTAAATTTCATGCACTCCAACGAGAATAGAAGCGGCTGGGGCAATCCCAACGTATCAAAATTTTGCATAAGTAACTCCTTAAAATATATATAAAATTATAAAAAACTTTAATTTAAACGTAATGCTAACTCTGTTTTAGACTTAGCTTATTTTTAGTTAGATCATGTATTCTGACATATGTCTACGTAACTCCAGTTACCAATTAAAATTGCTAAAAACTCCCATTTCTACCTCTGAGCTAAGAAAGCGAAGCTCCCTCAGCTCAGACGGTTGGAACTGATCTCTGTGGTGTTTAATAAAATATTATAATTGGCAACTCGCGTTACGTAGAATGACGATAGACTTCTTTTAAAATTATTTTAATAGTTGCTGTCAAAGTTTGCGCAAGCCTAAGCTTAGGTTGAATAAAATCTTCATCATCAATCAGTCTGAAAAGAAGTCTATTGCTACAGAATGGTTGAATAGAAGCCAGTTGAGCCTTTTAGAGTCTCAATAAACGAACGTATTAAATCAAATTAGCTAGAATTATTTAGGTGGTAACAACAAGTGAATTTATAAAACAAAACTGGATCACGAGCAGTAAATTCTTGTTTACATCTACCCTCTAAGAGTATGTCTTAAAAGTACATCCAAGAGGTAATTTTGTTATCAAAACTTGTCTCCGTTCGCAACCAACTTAAAGTACGCTGCGGAACTAGACTTCGTTTTTGTTTGAAAAACATTCTCTTATGATCGAGAGTGTTCAGTAAACCATACGCAGCAAGTTAAGAAAAAAGGTCTATATCAATATTAATCGTTTGAGCTAAGACCATTTATAGTTGAAGCAAAATTACTCGTTTTTTGAATTGCTTCGCCTCGCAATAACGTTCATATCGCTTATTTTTCCTTAACTTAACGTGTAGATTCCTGCAAACACTTTACCTTATATCTACTTTACTTTCAAGATATACTCTGTAGTGATAACCATAGGCATGACTAAAACTTACTGCACGTAATGCATTGGTTTTGCTATAATAGCATAATATAGAAAGCAAGAAAATCATTGACCGTCTTGGAAGCTTTCTTTCTAGACAACACTTGCACTGATTTGCGCACTCTAACCATCAACATATTCTGGTTGCATACTTAACCTCTTTGCATTTTGTTTCTATTAAGCAAGCTGTAGAGAGGTCTATTGCGTTTACTAACTAATTTAATAATTTGAGATTAGCAGCAGAGGTTTTATTATTGCTGGTCGCAAGCTCATAGCTTACACGCTGTCCTTCATTTAGCATTGAAAGTCCAGCACGTTCAACTGCACTAATATGAACAAACACATCTTGTCCACCTTGTTCAGGTTGAATAAAGCCAAAGCCTTTAGTCGGATTAAACCATTTTACAGTACCATTTGCCATTCTTGTCTCCTACGACATCTAGCGTTATTGCCTTTTCACTATAAAAAGGACGAAGAGCTTTTCTATCGGTATTATTATACATCTCTTCCTATTTGAACTGGATAGATAAGATATAGTACCGACTTTACTCCTTAATAAAACGCTATCGTGATTAACTGCGAAAGGAGCACTATATACCTATATAGTATATAGTCTACAACCGCTAATAAGTAGCTTATTATACATGCAAAGAGTACTATGAAAAACTCGTATAAGTTCATGATACGTGATAATTAGCCCAAAGTCAATATCAAATCAACATTGTTATTTAATATCTTTGGAAAGATTAACAAATATAATGCCATTAAGAATTAATAATATGCCAGATTTTATCAATTTTATTAATAACTTCTGCACTCATGCTAATTTTTTCTCCCCAATTTCTACTGGTTTCAGGTGGCACCTTATTGGTAGCATCAATTCCCATCTTACTACCTAATCCTGATTTAGGCGAAGCAAAATCCAAATAGTCTATAGGTGTATTTTGAATGAACACCGTATCCCGATAAGGATCACTGCGAGTAGATATCGCCCAAATCACTTCTTTCCATTCCCGTATATTAATATCATGATCTACTATAATTACGAATTTCGTATACATAAATTGTCTTAAATATGACCAAATACCCATCATAATTCTTTTAGCATGCCCTGGATACGACTTATTAATTGAGACTACCGCAACTCGATACGAGCACCCTTCTGGAGGTAACCAGAAATCAGTAATTTCTGGAAATTGTTGTTGAATTATCGGCAAAAATATTTCATTTAATGCAACACCAATGATCGAAGGTTCATCCGGTGGCTTACCGGTATAAGTACTGAGATATATTGGCTTATGTTTCATAGTAATGGCTTTAACGTGAAATACCGGAAAACATTCAACATCATTATAATAACCGGTATGATCACCAAAGGGGCCTTCCGGTAAATATTCATTTAAACTAACCTCACCTTCAAGAACTATCTCAGCACTAGCCGGAACCTGCAAATCTATACTTATACAATCTACTAGTTCTATTCTTTTGTTATTTAACAAGCCGGCGAAATGATATTCTGAAACATTATCTGGTAAAGGCATAGTGGCTGCCATGGTAATTGCAGGGCTAGCCCCAATTACTGCTGCCGCCGGAAATGGTTGACTACGACTCTCGCACCAGCGTTTGTGGTGCTCTGCACCGCCACGCATCTTTAACCAACGCATTATTAGCTTATTCTTACCAACCGGCTGTAACCGGTAAATACCAAGATTATAATTATCGATCATTGCATCACTTGGTCCTTTGGTTACAATAATCGGCCAGGTAATAAGCGGACTAACATCTGCTGGCCAACATGTTTGAATCGGTAATATTGTTAGATCTGGATCTTTAATGACTAATTCCTGACACGGTGCTCGTGATACTTTCTTAGGAGACATTGCTAATATTCTTTTGAATACCGGCAACATTGAGAATGCTGACCTTATTGATGATGGTGGCGAAGGCTGCTTTAACATTGCCAGTAATTGCCCTAATTCTTTTAATTCTGTTGAATTATTTAGACCAAAACCCATAGCAATACGTTCAATACTAGCATATAAGTTGGTTAATACCGGAATTGTTGACGATGTTCCATCTTGCTTAATTACATTCTCAAACAATAAAGCTGGACCATTAGCTTCTAAAAATCTTTTACTGATTTCAGTAATCTCAAGATACGCTTGCACCGGATAACTAATGCGTTTAAGTTGCTGTTTTTGTTCCAAGAATTTTAAAAATTGTGGTAAATCATAAAAATTCATACTCACCTTGCTTCATATAAACTTCTGTTGAAAAGGAGCGAGTAGTACAAATCTTCAAGCACAACAACACCAATTATTGATTTTCACCAAGTATATAGGAAAATGCCTCCCAATATACTTATTAGACAATTTATATATGAAATATAAATAAAATTAAAATCTCGTGATGCAATATTTTGTATGGTAAAATGGTAGAAAGCAATAATTAGTATTATTAACGCAGTAGTCAATAATTGCTTAAACTGAGACTTCTTGTTATAGGGATATTTTAAGAAAACCGCCAACCCAACAAAAGTAAATATTAAATTATATAACGGCCAAATCAATCTTTGATGTCCTTCCACCCGCAATTTTATTCTTCTTGATTCAGACAACCTAGCATCCGGTGATAATAATTCATCAATATAATACTCATTAATATCACGATTATAGACATCTTTTTCTGTGGAGATCAAACTATTATATTTTAATTCAAGGACTAAGCTATCAAATGCTAATCTAGTTAAATTGCCTTGCTTATCATAAGCCTGCCTAATACCTTGCTCTAATTGAAGTAAAGGGTTATTGTCTACTATCTGAAAATAGCCAGAATTTGCAAATAATATCGCTGGTTTCACTCCTCTCTCACGGTTATCAAATAAAATAATACCTTGCAAACTACCATCTGGTAATTTTCTATCGACATAAATAGTTACTAGTTTTGAAATTTGGCTAAAGGTTTTTTCACTAATGATATTAGAAGCATAATTATTTTTTATAAAGCTCAAATCCGATTTGAGTTTTATAAAAGCAGATGGCATCAATTGGGCAGCAATATAATACGAAGATAACGTTACAATAATAGCAATTAACAAGGCAGGGGTCGCAAGCTTTGCATTACTAAGACCAGCATTTCTTAAAGTTATTAGCTGTCTTTCTTCATTTAAACGATGATAAGTATAAATAACTGCAAGCACTGTTACAAACGGTAAGATAATGAACAACAAAGACGGAATTATTAGTATAATTAAATATAAAAAATGTTTTAGCGCTATACCTTTATCAATCAAATATAATAATTTTAGTATTTGAGTTATCCATACTACTCCAGTAATTACAAAAGTAATTATAATTAACGACGGTAAAATACTCTTAGCAAGATAACGCTTGTAAATTAATAACATTATAAAAAATTTATTTAAAACTAGGTACTGTATATGTTTATACACCCTGTATAACGCGAGCACACAATGCTCTTGAACACTGGCCGTCATCCCAAACTGACCCATCCTCACGAAAATTGTTGCTAAGTGTGGATGATCCCAAACAGACGATGTCATCCCGAACCATGCCCTGAACTTGTTTCACGGGTTGTTTCGGGATGACAGCATGCAGTATGACAGTGCGCGTTCATGATCCCGGACACTAGTGTACTTAGCTAGGAATAGCATCAAGAGTATTTAAAAACTTATAAAGCTCCCAGAAATATACACATAACCTAGCACATATAACTACACCTCTTAAAACGAAATATTACTTAAGTGAAATACTTACGCTCCTTTGTTGTATTCTGTTCTTCTGGAGTCTGTTGCCATTTTTTATTTGATGGCTGCTTATTATCTTTATTATCCTCTCTAATATTATTACCAACAGTTGCTGGCGCTGCTGCTACCGCTTCCTCAACACCAGCGGCTATTATTTGGTCACTGACATTTTTTATGGTCAATTTTGCCTTGCCTTTATTATCAAAACCAACAATTTTAACTTTGACAACCTCACCATGACTTAATACCTGTTCAACAGATTTAATTTTGCTATGAGAAATTTCGCTAATATGAACAAAGCCATCTCTGTTTCCTAAATAATTTACAAAAGCTCCAGCTTCTAAAATTTTAACTACTGTACCATCAAAGACATCTCCAACCTGTGGATCAAAGGCAATTGCTGCAATCTTGGTAATTGCTGCATCAATTTTAGCTTTACCAACTGCTGATACTGAAATAGTACCATCATCAGCAATATCAATTTTGACTCCAGTGCTATCACAAATCTCACGAATTACTTTACCACCAGGGCCGATGACTTCACGTATTTTATCCTTATCAATCTTAAATGTTTTGATTACTGGCGCGTACTGGCTAACATCAAGGCTTGAGCTGGCAATAGTTTTACACATCTGCTCTAAAATATGAATACGTCCAATTTTTGCTTGCGCTAATGCTTGCTCCATAATTTCAAAAGTAATGCCATTTACTTTGATATCCATCTGTAACGCAGTAATCCCTTCATGACCACCAGCTACTTTAAAATCCATATCACCAAGATGATCTTCATCTCCTAAAATGTCAGATAATATTATAAAACGCCCATTTTCCTTGACCAATCCCATTGCTATACCTGACACTGGTTCTTTTATTGGTACTCCAGCATCCATAAGTGCCATCGATGCCCCGCATACTGTAGCCATTGAAGAAGAGCCATTAGATTCAGTAATTTCGGATACTATCCTAATAGAATATGGAAATTGTTCTTTTGTTGGTACTACTCTATTCAGAGCACGCCACGCCAACTTACCATGACCAACTTCTCGACGCCCTGGAGCTCTTAGTGGCGTAGATTCACCAACCGAATAAGGGGGAAAGATATAATTAAGCATCAGACTTTCTTTATATTCACCTTCCAAACCATCTATAATCTGTTCGTCTTGACTAGTGCCGAGAGTAACTACAACCAAACCTTGTGTTTCTCCTCTAGTAAATAATGCAGAACCATGAGCTTTAGGCAATAATGCTACCTGACCATCTATCTGCCTGATTTCTGTTGGCTTTCTACCGTCAATCCGAATCTTTTTTTCCAGCAGATCATTACGTAGAACCTCCGCCTCCACTTCTTCAAAAGCAGATTTAATTTGCAACTCTGAAAATTGAGTTTCAGTATTATTCTGTATTTCTTCTACAACCTGACTTATAATCAACTGCAATTGGCGCATTCTTTGATGTTTGCTATCAATAGTAAAAGCGTCGCGAATCGCTGTTTCTTTCATTTTTCTGATTTGTTCTTTCAATGTAGCTGGAAATAATTCACAAATCTCCCATTTTGGTTTACCAGCATCAATGACTAACTCATTAATTATTTGAATTACTGGTTGAAAAGCTTCATGACCAAACTTTATCGCTTCAAGCATTACTGCTTCTGATAATAAATCTGCTTCAGATTCGACCATCATTACTGCACTACTAGTACCAGCCACTACCAAATCAAGCTTACTATTTTTTAATATTTCTGATGATGGATTTAAAACAAATTTTTCATTAACTAAACCTACTCTGCTAGCTGCAACAACATCCAAATAAGGTACGCCAGACAAGGCTAAAGCAGCAGAACTGCCAATAATTGCCAAAATATCGGTATTACATTCAGGATCGTATGAAAGTACAGTACAAATTACTTGGGTCTCATTAAAAAACGTCGAATGAAATAGCGGCCTAATTGGTCGATCAATTAAACGTGATACTAAAACCTCACGCTCAGAACCTCTACCTTCACGTTTCAAAAAACCGCCAGGAATTTTACCAGCAGCAAAAGCCATTTCTCTATAATGTACAGTTAAAGGGAAAAAACTCACTCCTTCTTTTATTTCCTTATTACTAACAGTAGTACATAGCACCACTGAATCACCCATGGTAACTAGCACAGCTCCATCTGCTTGACGAGCGATTTTACCTGTTCTAAGTTCCAGAGTTTTACCGTCCCATTCAATTTTTTTAACAATTTCGTTAAACATTATTTTTTATTCCTTAAAAATATTATTTTTTTAGCGATATATGAAAATGCTCAATTACAGGCATTAAATCACCATTAAACGCTCAAGGCTCGGCATAGCTAAATATGCTAGCAAACTTGACTGATTCTTGCTTTTACACAGAAATAACAATTGAAGTTGAGTAGAGTATACTCGGTCAAAATCAAGGAGTGCTAGGAGTCTTGGAGCCTTCGGAGCGCAGCGTACACTTGAGTACGTGAGCACCGCAGATCTCTAAATGACGACAACGCAATCCGGCAGATTTTCACCGAGTATACCTATTTTCTGATCCCTAGCTCATTGATAAGTGATAAATACTTACTCAAGCTCTGTTTTTTAATATAATTTAATAGTCTGCGCCTGCGACCAACTAACATCAACAAACCACGCTTTGAAGCAAAATCCTTGTGATTGGTCTTAAAATGCAAAGTTAAATTATTAATTCTTTCTGTAAGAATAGCACACTGTACTTCAACAGAACCAGTGTCGTTCTCACTAGTAGCATATTTTTTTATTAAAGATTGTTTAATCTCCGCTGTAATCGACATCACACTTTCTCCTTTTAATTAATTTAAGTTAAATACCCTTGAAGACTTAAAGCAATTATTGTTTAAACTACCAATCGCTACCAATATATTTCGATGCCTAACCCAACATAACTCAAGGTCGTACCCATACTCAAATATACATTTGATGCCAAATTTGATTTGCTTTACTTGCTCTAACGTAGCTTCCAATACCGGGATGTCGTCCAGCACTGCTTCAGTCTTTAGCATTTTTGTTTCAAGAAAATCTTGAAGAACTAGTGGCGATAATTCAATAAATTCTTCTACGTTTAATGAGTTGTCAATAAAAAACTGTCCCACCTGGGTTCTGCGCAATTCTATCACAAAACCCAAACTTTGCAAGGATAAAGCTATATCCTCTGCTAATGTCCTGATATACGTGCCTTTGGAACATTGCGCTAGATAGCTAGCACTATTTTCTTGCTCATTAACTGCCAGACACTTTAAAGCATAAATTTGAATTGTTCTCGGCAATATCTCAAATTGACTATTTTGTCTTGCTAACGTATACGCCCTAACTCCACCAATTTTTAATGCCGAGAATTTTGGCGGAACTTGCGTGATAGAACCAATAAACTTATTACATACATCAACACATTGATCTTTATTTGGGAAGTTAGTGGTAGTTGCAATGACTTGTCCACTGGCATCTGCTGTATCAGTTTTAGCACCAAACTTGATTGTAAAAACGTAAGTTTTTTTAGCATCAACCAGTACTCGCACGAGTTTCGTAGCCTCACCTATTGCTAGTGGCAACACCCCTTCAGCTTCCACATCCAAAGTACCACAATGACCTACTTTACTACCACGTAAAGCTCTCTTGATTATAGCGACTATTTTTGCAGAACTTATACCCAAGGGCTTATAAATATTTAACCAACCATGCATAGATATACTCATTAAACTGATACTGATTGGCGCTGTCGCTCTCTCAAACTAGAAGCCTACCTATCATTGAGTTATAAGTATTTATTAGTTAAATACTGCATAAATATCTCTGGTTGAATAGTATCGTATCCGGTAGCATCTTGCAAAAGAGCTTTTGAAGTTTTCAACGAACCATATTGTCTTAAATTTTGCGTCAAAAATAAATTCAAAGAGCTAAAATCACCTTTTTGTAAAGCACTAGGAATATCAGGATATACTTCTTTTGCTTTTGCCATTAGTTGCGCAGCAATAATAGCGCCATTAGTATATGAT
This sequence comes from Candidatus Trichorickettsia mobilis, assembly GCF_034366785.1. NCBI lineage: Bacteria > Pseudomonadati > Pseudomonadota > Alphaproteobacteria > Rickettsiales > Rickettsiaceae > Candidatus Trichorickettsia > Candidatus Trichorickettsia mobilis. The sequence goes on along the minus strand of NZ_CP112932.1, from coordinate 697,768 downwards.
GGAAAATAGCCAAAAGCTCCCCATGGCCAATGTATATCCTGTAAACATCCTTCTTGATATGAACTTGGAATAATACCTAGATATTCCTGCATTTTCTGATTCCATAACATTGGTAAATCATCTACCGTTAAATCACCTTCAATAAAAGCTTCTTCTAACTCAAATCGCATTATTACATGCAGTGGATAGGTAACTTCATCAGCATCTACTCTAATAAAATCCGGCTTTACCAAAGTCAGCAGCTGATAAATATTTGTTCCTGAATATTCCGTACCACGTAATCCCAATTCATCGCGCAAAATCTTTGCTAAAAACTCGGTAAATTCTCTAGATTTTGCCGCCTGCATTTCCATAATCAATGATTGACTCTCATGGAACGCCATCCCTTTTGCTTTACCTACTGGTTGATTGCGATATTCAAGCGGTAAATTCAATTCATACAGCCCGTGACCTGTTTCATGAATCACCCCTAATAACCCAGATAAAAAATTGTTTTCCTCATATCTGGTAGTTAATCTAACATCATCAGCGGTACCACCACAAAAAGGGTGAGTAGATTCATCAAGCCTGCCACGCGTAAAATCAAAACCCATAATTTCCATAATTTTCTTGCCCAGCATTTTTTGTTCAGGCACACTCATAGGCTCAGTAATCGGCAATAATTTTTCTTGCCGCTGTTTCGCTAAAATTTTTTCTAACAACTTAGGCAATTGTTGTTTTAATACAGCATATACTGACTTTATCTCTGCACTACTACTATCTGGATCATAACTATCAATTAACACATCATATTTTGGCATATTAAAATATTCTGCTTTGATTTCTGCTATTTCTTTGGTTACATCTACTACTTGCTGTAAATGCGGCCTTAATAAATTAAAATCATTATTTTGCCGTGCTTCTCGCCAGACAAACTCACAATTAGTTACAGTATGACAGTGACGTGCTTGTAATTCCTCGCTAACACAACTTGCATGTAAAAATTGACGCTTCATCTCTCTAAAATTTGCCTGTTGCCAGATATCCAGAACCGCAGTATCTTGCTCTGCTGCCGTAATTAAATTTACTGTAGTCTCACAAGTTAGCAGCTTATGAATTACAGAAGAAAGAGTGGTAATCTCTTGCTGTCTACTAGCTGCAGATTTTTTTGGTAAATTAACTGAATAATCCCAATGAATAATACCAAGCAAATTGTTCAAATGCCCAATTTGCTCAAAACGACTGGTTAATTGTAGGTAATTATTAATTAAATTTGATGAACTCATAATTTTTCCGCCGCGTAATCTATGTATGGAGCGATTGATTTGTGACGAAGAAATAATATCCCTGCTTCAAAAAATGGAGTCAGAGCTATTTTAGCTTCATTGATTAATAATTCATCTGAAAGATCGCGATTTAACTCTTGTCTGATAGCATCAAAAATTTCCTGCAAACTTTTTGTACCATCGATCATATTTTTGAATATATATTTTGTATACTCTGACATACAAAGTAATAAGTTAATATTACACCTTTGGGCAATATTAAAACTAAAATTTACATTCATACCAGCTACCAACTTATTATTTTCTATATAATCATAAGCATGCTTTGGAATATAAGAAGTATTATAGTAAAAATAAGGAATATTATCTAAATCAGCGATAGAGGCCACTGTTTCCTGTTTTATAGATACAAAAAATTCATGCTTAGTGATCTTGCCTGTAATTAGTTCATAAATTGCTTGTTGATTAATAACATCCTTATTTTTAACCTTAAGCAATAGCTCAGAGTTCCGTATATAATTTTTTGATTCCAATAACAACAAACTTTCTAACATACTAAATTCTACAAAATGTAGACCAGCATTGTTAACAAACTCATACATTTCAGGAATTGAATAAGCACGATCCTGCTTATGTAAAAGTAGATCATACAATCCACCATCCTCTGCATGATCATGATATAATTCTTTACTCTTTTTAAACCAGTTAGTGTCAGGCAAAGAACCAAGAAGAGCTTTGCAATTTATTATTTCTTGTGTTTTGTTATGAACATTTGAATTTATTAGACGCATTAAATTCTGTATCTGATACACTCCTTCACGTCCATATTTAGCATAAATCATCAGATGCATGCCGCCACGCATTGACAAGGAATCGTTTAATATTTTCAATCCTTCATCCGGAGATGCGAGATGATGAAGCACTCCACAACAATTAATAAAGTCAAACTTACCTAATGCAAGTTTTGGAATATTTAGTATGCTATCATGAATCCAGGTGATATTTTTTAAGCCACGTACTTCTGCACGCTTTTGCGCTATTTCCATGCTCGCTTTACTAAAATCCAGATAGATAATTTCAGCGTTAGTGTTTTTTAATTGTTCACCAAGAAAGGTTGAAGCGTCGCCAGTACCGCCACCGGCTACCAGAACACGAAATCCTGACTTAAAATCTTCCTTACCACAATATAAATAATGGTTTAATGCTGCTAAACAATCACCAATTGTTGAAATCAACCTCTTATTTTCATCTTCAGGATATCTTAACGGATATGGATATTCCTGATATTGTTCTTGTACCACCAATAAATCTTTCATTCGGGTTACCTATAAATCAAAAAACTATATCGAATCACTAAATACACTCTTTAAATTCTGCTATTGATTTATCACGAAGAAATAAAATTCCAACCTTAAAAAACTGAGTAAATATAATTTTACATTCATTAATTAATACTGCATCTAATATATCCCATTTAAACTCTTTTCTTATAGCATCAAAAATTTCTTGCAAGCTTTTTGAACCTTCAATCATGTTTTTAAATATATACTTGGTGTATTTAGAAACATGAATAGTAATATCTACATCTTGTATATAGCGACAATTTAATTTGAACTTGATCTCTTGGCCTATAAGCACTTGACCGCTATCAATAAAATTATAAACCTGTTTTACTAAATCAGTTTCTGGATAAAAATATGGTATGTTATTCAAGCACGCTAAATCTGCAACAGTATTCTGATTTTTAGATACATAAAAATCGTGTTTTACTACCGTTCCTACAATTAATTCGCTAATTGCTTGTTGAGTGTGAATATCTAGTTGTTTAATTTGAAGCAGCAACTCAGCATCTTTTATGTACTGCTCTATTTCTAATTTTAACCGCTGTTTTGGTGATGCAAAATCTACAAAATGTAAACCAGCTGCGTTAACAAACTCATACATCTCAGGAATTGAATAAGCTCGATCCTGCTTATGCAAAAACATATCATATAACCCAATATCACCAAATAATATATGATCAGCTATAAAATCTTGCGACTTTGCATACCAATTAGTATCTGGTAGGATCTCAATTATAGCTTTACAGTTTTCTATTTCTTCTGCTCTACTACTAACATCGGAATTAATCAATTTCATCAGATGTTGTATTTGATAAACACCAGCACGCCCATATTTAGCATAAATCATTAGATGCATGCCGCCACGCGTTGACAAGGAGTCGCTTAATATTTTCAATCCTTCATCCGGAGATGCGAGATGATGGAGCACTCCAGAACAATTAATAAAGTCAAACTTACCTAATGCAAGTTTTGGAATATTTAGAATGCTGTCGTGAATCCAGGTGATATTTTTTAAGCCACGTACTTCTGCACGCTTTTGCGCTATTTCCATGCTCGCTTTACTAAAATCCAGATAGATAATTTCAGCATTAGTGTTTTTTAATTGTTCACCAAGAAAGGTAGAAGCATCGCCAGTGCCGCCACCGGCTATCAGAACACGGAATCCTGACTTAAAATCTTCTTTACCACAATACAAATGATGATTTAATTCTGGCAGCCCTTCACCAGTTACATGTAAAAGACGCTGCGTTTCTTCCTCTGGATCTCTAAGCGGATAAGGATAATCCTGATAATGTTCTTGTACGGCTAATAAATCTTTCATTGATGATACTCATTGGTTCTAGAAACAGATGGATTTGAAGATTCTTAGATTATATATCCCAAATTAACGTTTGTAATTCTTGATTATTTTATCCAAATCCTATAAAACCTCAACTGAATCTTAAAAAAATCATAAAATGAATCATAATATTACTAATTTAATTGCTGCTATAGTTCTTTCTGTGGGGATTATCTTTGGGTGGCAACATTTTTATGAAAAACCTAAACTTGAAAAATTGACTGCTTCACATAAAGCCTATAACCAGCAATTAGAACTGCAGAAACAAACTACTGCTATTGCAACAACTAATACCAGGGCTGAAGCTATTGCAACTACCGAAAATCTTCGAGTGCAGATTACATCACCTTCATTGTCTGGTTCTATTAATTTAAAAGGACTTAGGTTTGATGATTTAACATTGTCGAAATACAAGCATGATCTTACTCAGAACAGCAAACCAGTGGAATTATTATCTCCATCTGCGTCAGAAGATGCTTTTTTTGTGGAAGTAGGTTGGTTTAGTACTGATGTCACTAATTTACCGAATAGTAGTACGCAATGGCAAACGGATAATAAGGAACTAACGCCGACACAAGCTGTAAATTTGACCTGGATCAATCCTGAGGGGGTCGAATTTCTTGTTAATATTAGTATGGATAATGATTACTTATTTACCATAAAACAAACTACCACCAATAATAGTAACCAAAAAATTGCAATCCAATATTATGGGTTAATTAACCGTAACTACACTAATAAAGAAAAGGCTATAAACATCTTACATCAGGGATTAATTGGCAGTATCAATGGCGAGTTGCAAGAATATTCCTACGAAGACATCAAGGATAAGAAGCTTCATAAATTTTCCATGACCTCAATTAATTGGCTTGGCATTACCGATAAATATTGGCTGACCGCATTCATTCCAGACGCTGGTCATCAATATAGCTCAAACTTAAATTACGCTATAAAAACCGGGTTTGAAAAATTTCAAGTAGATTTTATGTCGCCCTCACAACCTATTGAACCAGGGAATATATCGACAGTAACTCATCGATTATTTGCCGGAGCCAAGAAAGTTGATTTACTAGATAAATATGAACAACAATACAACATCAAGCTTTTTGATCGAGCCATTGATTTCGGTTGGTTTTACATCTTAACCAAGCCGGTATTTAATGCTATGAGCTTTTTTTACAATTATGTCGGTAATTTTGGAGTAAGTATCTTAATAGTAACAGTAATTATTAAGTTGTTGATGTTTTCTTTAGCTAATAAATCTTATCGTTCAATGAAAAAGATCAAAAAATTACAGCCTGAGATTGAGCGCATTAGAGCCTTATATAATGATGATAAAATGCGATTAAATAAAGAAATTATGGAATTATATAAAAGAGAAAAAGCAAGCCCACTATCAGGGTGCTTACCGTTATTCGTACAAATTCCAGTATTTTTTTCCATCTACAAAGTATTATATGTAACCATTGAAATGCGTCATGCACCGTTCTTTGGTTGGATTAAAGACTTGTCCGCTCCAGATCCTACTTCTATTTTTAATTTATTTGGCCTATTATCTTTTACGCCACCAAGCTTCTTATTAATTGGTGCTTGGCCAATCTTTATGGCGCTAACTATGTTCTTACAACAAAGGATGAGTCCAGAACCTGCAGACCCTACTCAGGCTCAGGTAATGAGATTTATGCCACTGATTTTTTTAGTGATGTTTAGTAGTTTTCCCGCTGGTTTATTAATTTATTGGTCATGGAATAATATTTTATCTATTATCCAACAATACTACATCAATAAATTGGATAAAAACAGTAACTAGCGGAATATTTGAGGATGTTCAATGACTATATTCAGTGGGCAGGCTGTGTTTACCGCAGGTGCTGCCGAAATTGACAGAATTCCTCAATATTTTTTGCCAGAAGTGGCTTTTATTGGTAAATCTAATGTTGGTAAGTCAAGTTTAATTAATGCTGTATGTAATCATCATAATTTAGCAAAAGTATCTAAAACTCCTGGTCGAACTCAACAAATTAATTTTTTTACGGTAGCCAACAAGATTATTTTAGCTGATCTGCCAGGATATGGTTTTGCTGATGTTCCAGATTATAAACATCAAGAATGGGAAAAACTTATTCTTTATTACCTAAAAAATCGTTATAATTTAAAATTAATTAATGTACTAATTGATGCGCGACGTAACATTAAGTCTCATGATCTAGAAATATTAAGCTTACTGAGCTCATATAACAGGCATTTTCAGATAGTATTTACTAAGATAGATAAAATTTCAGATAAAACAGAGTTATTGAATTCTAGTAAAAATCTGCTTGCAAGTTTAGGCTACTCATGTAATCTAATTACGACAAGTAGCAGGAGCAGAGAAGGTGCAAAAGAATTGCAGTTTAGTTTGGAACGCATCAGATCATAAACAAAAAAAAGCTAAAAACATTGCTGATTTTACTACTAGCGACATGATAAAAGATATTATCTTATGCAGTAGTGAGATTAAAGATCAGGTAATAGTAATTAAACTACCATCAATAATAATAACTAATGATCTTCTATTAACCAATTTTGTTGAAAACATACGATTAATAAACTTATGTAATGCAAGAATTTGTATTGTTCATGATCACGCCGATCTCATTGGGAATACACTTAAAGACTGTGAATTTGATGAAAAATTTATTAATAGTCTAAAAATAATAGATCACAAAAGTGCTCAAATAATTGAAATGGTCTTATCCGGTTATATTAGCAAGTTAATAGTGTCTAAATTATGTAAAGTAGGATGTCATGCTATTGGTATTTCCGGCAAAGATTGCAATTTTATTCAAGCTAGAAAATCAAGATTTATTTACAAACAACCCACAAGCAATAATGATATAATTAATATAGAATTTATTGGTGAACCGGTAACGATTAACCCTGAATTGCTCCTTAGTTTTGAAGATCGTGATATTATTCCGGTAATTTCCCCAATAGCTAATGACCAAAATGGTTGCACTACTTTACTTGATGTTAATCTCACTGTTGCTGCCATTGCTGCTACCTTAAATGCAGGTCATTTGATCTTACCTTTGACCACAGCAATATTAGGGGATAAAAACTTAAAAGTTAAAGATACTCAGGTACTACAAAATATTTTACTGGATGATACACATGACCCAGAGATACGAAACTTGCTACAAACGGCAATTAACGCTCTTAATGATAATATATACTGCGTACATCTTATCGATGCCGTATTACTTGACTCAATTATATTAAGCTTACTGATGGATGCAGATTCTGCTTAGAAACCCTGAACGCTCACAGCTTTAGACCTCTTTCACAAACTGATTCTTAGCAAGAAAATTTCGACGACAAAATTACCGTTAGGAATCAGTTTGTGAAAGAGGTCTTTTGATAGCATGTAAAAACCTGGTAGTTCTCCCTTCGATTTGCGCTTTATTATGATATTTTGTCACTATATAATTATTAGGTTGATTTAAAAAATCACTGTCTAATTCTAATGGCTTAAAGCTATTATTCTTAACTACTAGATCTTTAGTAGCAAAAAAATAATCATCAACATCTGAAGCAAAGATAAAGAACCCTCCTGGTTTTAATTTGTTCTGTAATATATGAAGTCGTTCGGTATTTAGAAAGCGTTTTTTATGATGTTTACGTTTTGGCCATGGGTCGGGAAATAATAAATAAATACCGCTTAAGCAACCAAGAGGAATATCTTTGATCATCAAATCCAAATCATCAGGCCATAACAAAATATTGCGAATATTTGCATCCAAAGCAAGTTTAAGAACATTGGCAATACCATTGAGATATGCTTCAACCCCGATAAGTAGTTGATCAGGTCTATAGCATGCTTGATGAATAAAATGTTCTCCCATACCAAAGCCGATCTCAAGAATTATAGATCTATCTACAAGATGATCATCTAAAGAATTATTATTCCACAAATATTGCGCTAAGGTATCTCCCAGAAGATTTTTTTGTGATTTAGATAGACCCTTGCCTACTCTTCGTGAGAATGAACGATTAGGTGACATCAAAGATTTTTAATATACATATAACCATAATCTTGCAATATAAAAGAATTACGTTATAATTCCAGTCTTTGTAATTATCAAGATCAAAATTTTTTCGTCAAGGGGTCATAGCTCAGTTGGTAGAGCGTTTGAATGGCATTCAAAAGGTCGGCGGTTCGATTCCGCCTGGCTCCACCATAATTTCAAAAATAGATCTTCACTCAGATAATTAGGTTTTTTGATGCTTGCTGAATTTATAACCTCATGGCCATCAGCTAGCTTTATCATCCAAGGAGCAGTTGTTACTTTAAAATATAGTATTATAGCAGTTTTTTTTGGTTTAATTATTGGTATATTTTTAGCTTTATTCAAAATGAGTAAACATTTTGCTATACGAACATTTGCTCATATCTATACTTCGATATTCCGTGGTACGCCAGTATTAATTCAGTTAAGCATTATTTATTTTGGTATGCCGAGTTTGATAGATATAAAATTTAATATATTTACCGCTGGTGTATTAACATTTTCATTAAATTCTGGAGCTTACGTATCCGAAATAATTAGAGCTGGAATAGAAGCTGTTGATAAAGGTCAATTTGATGCCGCAAGAGCTCTAGGTATACCTCAAAGCTTAATGATGAAGGATATTATCTTGCCTCAGGCTATACGTACTATTTTACCTTCATTAATCAATGAATTAATTAATTTAATCAAAGAATCAGCTATTATTTCAATGATTGGTGAAATGGATATCATGCGCCGCGCACAAATGATATCTGTAGAAACATACAATTTTTTTATACCTATGTGTATAGCTGCAGCAACCTATTATTTTCTGGTATTAGTGATTAGTTATTTGTCAAGAATATTAGAGAAAAAACTAGCATGATTACCCTTGAGAAAATTTCTAAAAAATATGGTGATAACTATGCCATAAAAAATATTACTTTAAATTTTGGTAATGGCGAAACAGTTGCTATTATTGGACCATCCGGTAGCGGTAAATCAACATTACTTAGATGTATCAACCATTTAGAAGAGCCTACTAGCGGTCATGTACTAATTGGAGGACAAAAATTAACTAATAGCAACAGAAGAAAGTTATGCTTAAAAATTGGTATGGTATTCCAGGCTTTTAATCTTTTTCCACACATGAATGTTCGTGATAACTTAATATATGGCCCGATAAATGTTTTAGGGTTAACCAAAGAAGCAAGTGTTATAAAAGCCATAGAGTTATTAAATAAATTTGGCTTAACAACCAAACTATTATCCAAACCAATAGATTTATCAGGTGGACAAAAGCAGAGAGTTGCTATATGTCGAGCACTGATGATGGAGCCGGAAATAATATTATTTGATGAACCAACTTCAGCACTTGATCCGGAAGTAATTAAAGAAATAATAGACGCAATATTACTACTAAAATCACAAATTACTATGGTGGTTGTTACTCATCACCTTAAATTTGCTGTTGCAATAGCCGATCGTATTATTTTTATGGATCAAGGACAAGTACTTGCTGACCAAAATAAGATAGATTTCTTTGCTAAACCAAAATCACATCGAGCACGGTTATTTCTAGAAAATATTGGCGATTTAATGTAAATAAGACCCATTTGTTATAATTTAAGCGATAAAATTGTAGCAAAAACTGGTTTAACCGTATAAAATGTTCTGTTCATCTTATCAGACTCTATCCATCCATTTTTGTAATTAATTTATAGTAAAAGTAGGGAATATAAATGCGCTCGGCGATTATTGATATTGGCTATAATGCTATAAGGGCTGTAGTTTATGAACGAGATAGTTTAGGTGCTCCAGAAATTTTTAATGATAAATTTAAAAGTGATATTCCAAGCTTACTTGAGATGGAAGATATTGATGTTAAACACCAAACTTACTTATCATTAAAATATCTAATACATATCTTTAACCAATTATCGGTCACGACGATTAAATGCGTTGCGACCGCAGCCTTAAGAGGTCACCCAAGAACCGCAGAGTTTAAACAACTAATTAAACAAAAATTTAATATAGAAATTGATGTCATTTCCGGTGATCGTGAAGCATATCTTACTGCAGCCGGTTTATTATCTGGTATAAATGATGCACACGGTATCGCTGCCGATCTTGGTGGCGGTAGCCTAGAGTTAGCGTCAATCGCTAATAAAGAAGTAGGCAGCTTAAAATCTTTACCATTAGGCACTAAAGTCATAAGTGCAAACAACCTTGATAATTTAGAGCTAATTACCAATATAATACGAACAGAATTTGGTACTTTTCATTATCCAAATTTATATTTAATTGGTGGAGCCTTTCGTTTAATTGGTAGATTCTATATGGATTTTGTCCATTATCCATTAAAGAATCTGCATAATCTCGAAATACCTCGTGCAGATTTTGAAATATATTTAGAAAAATTAGATCACATTCGAAGAATCAAACCGGTTTACGAACAACGGAAAATTGATTCTAATGCAATTTTAGTAGCTAAAGCTATGCTAGATGTCTTTGCTTCAGAAAAGGTAATAATTTCAAATTACGGCCTTAAAGAAGGGGTAAGATTTATTTCATTACCCAGAGGCGAACAAGAAAAAGATATAGTCTACGAAAGAGTGAAAGCTTTAGTAAAACTTGATGACAATATCTGCAAACTTGATCAATATAGCGCAGTTATCGCTGACCTTTTAATAAAACCTGATGCTACTACATCTGATATAGTAAAACTTGCTATTATGCTTGCACATTTCAATAAAAATATTGATAAAACATTGAGAGCTAATTTTGCAGTAGAATTTATTTTAGCTTCTGATATTCCTTTTAGTCACCGTCAGCGTATAATGCTGAGTTTAAGCCTGGCATGTGCATATAATTCCAAATCTGACCTTTATATTAATAGATTGGCCAAAAGGATGATTAGCAAGCAAGATTATTGTAATAGTCAAATAATTGGTAATTTTATTAAAATTACCAAAGAAGTTGATGGGCCGGAATTTCATATGCCGTCGTTTTCATTACATTTAAAAGATAAATATATTGAAATTTCAACAGCAGAAATTTTACCTAGAGTAATATTTGGTAAAGTTTGTGAACGTTTAAAAGATATTGCTTTTGCTAGAAAAACAGCGCAATATTACACACCTTATTCTTACAAAAACTACATAACATCACCAATCGATGCTTAAGCTTATATTATTAAACGTAACTTATGTATCGCCTTAAATCCTAAATATACGGCTATACGCTCAATTATTAGCTCTTGTTGAAATGATATTTCTAAGGATAATGCCGCATTATCGGTTTTTATATATAAGACATTTATCTTAATTCCTTTTTCACGATAAGTAGATATCTTAAAAGGGCTAGATTTCTGGCTAAAATCACCTCCCACAATTTTTGTCCAATTCATCATAATTTCTGCAAGCAATGGATCTTTCTTACCAACAATATTTAAGATTATTTTATTAATATCATCAATAATTGGTTTCATCTCTTAAGCTCCTAATCTGGAGAGTGTTATAATAGATCTCTGGCTTAAGCACCTCTTTACCGCCATAGCACAACGAAGTCGAAGCAATTCAGGAAATGAACAGTATATTTAGGCGTTCATTTTCAATTGACTATAGTAAATTATAACATAACATAGAATAAAATACTGATGAAAGAAATAAAACAGGAATTTTTTGGACATTAATATGTAAGAATCAAATCTATGGATGGGGCTTGCTATGAAACAAATTCGTAACCAAGAAGTAGTAATTAATATTCAACGCACTATCCTTAGAGCCTGTCTTGAAAGTCTATATAAGAGGTAATTTTGTTGTCAAAACTCGTCTCCGTTCCTCACGTACAAAGGGTACGCTGCGGTACTCGACTTCGTTTTTCCTAAAAATTCCTCTCTTATATAGACTTTCAAGACAGGCTCTTAAAGCGTCCTGGCTTGATACACCTCTAGGATCTATGCTTACCATTGTTGACGAAGAAGCTTTGTACCTTTTGGAATTTGAAGATAAACGTGGGTTTAGGGCGTGAATGCGAGCAACTACAACTCACAACCACCTCTACTATTATTCCTGGTCACACTAACCCTATTGCCTCAATTAAAGCAGAGCTCAACTCTTATTTTAACGGATCATCGAAGGAGTTTAAAACACCGTTTCATCCTCTTGGTAGTTCGTTCCAAAATCTTGTTTGGTCAGAACTGATGCGTATTCCTTATGGCCAAACTAGAAGCTATGCCGATCAAGCTAGAGCAATTGGCAAACAAACTGCATACAGAGCCGTAGCAAATGCCAATGGTGCAAATCAAATCGCCATCGTAATTCCATGTCACCGTATTATCAACAGCAATGGTAATCTCGGAGGATATAGTGGCGGTGTTAATCGTAAAAAATGGCTTATCTGGCACGAAAACAATAATCTTTTTTAAGTACTTGAAATTTAAAAAATCATTATATACTATTGTAGTTACAGGGTTTTCGTAGCAAAACAATTAATTGTTTAATGTTCACAAACCACCTGTTTATCTAATAATAAAAGGAGTATGGTCATGGATATCAACAAATGGAATCCTTGGAATTGGCTAAAAAATGAAGAAAATCACAATCATACTAATTCTGAGACGCATAAAGAAACTACCTCCTCTAAACATCCTATGCTTCAGCTACATCGAGAAATAGATCGACTATTCGATAGCGCATTAAATAGTTTTGGCTTTCCCGCATTAAAATCTGCTAGTAGTGATCATAATATTATGAGTGGATTTTTTAAACCTAGTGTAGACATTATGGAAAGTGATAAAGAATATACAATCACCATGGAAGTACCTGGAGTGGAAGAAGAAAATGTGAATCTGGAATTAGCCAATAGAACTCTTACAATTCGTGGCGATAAAAAAAAAGAAACAACAGAAGAAAATAAGAATTTTCATTGCATAGAACGTTCTTATGGCTCATTTCAACGTGTATTATCTTTACCAAATGATGCAGAAGAAGATGGTATAGAAGCAACATTTAAGAACGGAGTACTGACTATTACCTTACCGCGTAATTTATTAACTAAAGATGTAAGGAAAATTAATATTAAGAAGTGATGCAGGTTCAATAAAGCCTTATATATTAATATTGATATTGGACGAAAGTTGTTCAAATTTATTTATCAAAATATCTATTTGATTGATTACAGCATTATAGTCAAAATCAAATAGATTATGAGAATGCTCTTTGATTCTTGTTTTAATTAGCTCAATATTTTGTTGAGTATAATATCGTCGACCTTTAATTTTAGTAACAGTAAAATTTGGCAAAGCTTTCTCCAAATATCGTAACTGATGAGCAGGTATTTGGAGTATGGTTGTTACTTCACCAATGGAGTAGTATTTTTTATATTGTAAATTTGCAATCATTTTAGTTCATGATGATCATTAATTAATGCGAAAACAAAACTTAAACTTTGCTCCCTTCTTACCATTACTTTCAGCTTGAATAGTGCCACCATGAGCTTTGATAGCTTTTTCGCATAAAGCAAGTCCTACTCCTCGGCCACCAGCTGGAGTATGGGTTTTAGAACTAACGGTAAAAGCGTTAAATATATGTATAAGTTCATTTTGTGGTATCCCTATACCTTCGTCTTGAATGCTGAATTCTACGTTGCCAGCTATTTTGTACAATTTTACAGTTATTTTACCTGTCATCCCACTATACTGAATTGCATTGATAATTAAATTATCAACGGTAGATGTGATATAGCGCTGATCACAACTTATTTCAATATTAGGCTCTATTTCAGTAAAGAATTGCAGTTCCTTGTTATTTAGATATAATTTTTTGCACTGATTCACGCGATCACGCACAAGTTTACTAAAATTAACATTAGTTTTATACAATTCATAGGTTAAAGATGATAATTTGGATAAATCTAATAAGTTATTAGTTAAACTAATTAATCTCTGAGAACTTTTTGCTATCTCTTCTGCTGCTTGACGTCGTTGTTTATCGTTGAGGTTATCATAACTTTCCCATAAAACTTGTCCCATACTTATTATGCCGGTAATTGGAGTATTAAGTTCATGCTCCAGATTGCGTAGAAATTCATTTTTCAGAGCTAATGATTTTGCTAATTCTTCTTCTCTATCAATAATACGATCATCTAGATGGTTTACCTTCTCTTCAGTAAGTGCTTGCTGTTCTTGTTTAGGTTTAAGAAAAATAATTATAGCAGTAGCAATTAATAGAAAAGTATATAGAACAAACGAACTAGATTTTATTCCAATATCTACATTTTTTATACTAACGCCTGTATAATATTGATAAAATTGAGTACCTAGAAATAATCCTACTATAATCATTCCCACAGCAATCTTCCATCTAATTAAAATTGCTACTACTATCAAATTAACTGTAAATACCACTGTCTCTAAAGCAGCAAAATTACTTAACATTACAAAAAAACTACTACAAATTATAAGCAAATAAAATACACCTATATTCCAGATAATTTGTATAATAGTATCTTTTTTTAAAGTATTTGGCCAAACAGGATAAGTCACTATACATACCGAAAGCACAAGCATACTTTCATAAATATATATTAATGCTTTTTGTTCTCTAAGCTCAGAAACACCAGATATGTAATACATAGTGCAAATAGTTGATATGATACCAAAGATACCGAATCCCGTATAAAACAACTCTTCTTGTGGTGAATTATTTTTACAAAAAGTTAAAAAACTAAAGCTCTTGATAAATTTAACAACAGAAAATTTATGTTTTTGTAGCAACTAATCCTCCTTGTTTTAACAAGTAGTGGCTTCCAATGCAAAATACAGCGTTAGTAATCCATCCTGGTACAAGACTATCAATTCCAGTAGTATCCATAAAAAATTGACGCCAAATTGGTACGCAAATAAAATGAGCTACAATCCCTATCAATACTGATTTTTCTGTAGTGCGAAATCCCAAAATGGCCAGCATTAATGGCATGGCTGCCAAGTTAAAACTTTGTGTCATAAACACTAGAGAAAGCAAGTCATAATCCAATGATGCTAAGAACAGCGCAATCATGCCAATTGTTAATGCAATAAGCTTAGATAAAATTAATTCATTTTTAAATTTAAACCCCAAAGGACTAAGAAAATCATGAGTTAATACTACTGAGGCAGAATTCAAATTAGCATCTGCATTAGACATACACATTGCACCGAGTCCCACCAATATAAATCCTTTAAGTCCGACGTGCGCGTAATTATTTATTATATAATGAACCAAGTTATCTGGTTCCAGAGTAGGATCGACATTAAAGAGTAAAAATCCAATCCATGACATTCCAGATAGAATTAATAGCAGTAATATAGAAGAGATAGTAAAAGCTTTGGTAACTTGTGTTGTAGAGCGACCTATACTTACTCTTTGAAAAAGAGTGGCATCAAAACTAGGAAGAGAAAATAGAATAAATAAGAATATCAATGACCAAAATTTAGAATTTGAGAAACCTAAGAATTCTTGAGGATTAAATATAGGGTTACTCATTGCTTGCTTAAAATCAAAACCGTTGATATTAGTATATTCATGCCAAATAACAATACTAAGCACTGGTATTAAAACACCAAAAGTAAAGAACTGAATTACATCGGTAAATGCAATAGATCTAATACCACCAAAAGCTGAGTAAGATACTACTATAAAGCCGGCCAGATAAATTGCATAGTCACTTGATATCCCTAAGTAAGATCTAAAAATAGTAGCAAAAACCTTAAATTGTAATGCGATAAAGCCTGATGCGACCACTGAACCACAAATTGCCGCAATTAATCTTACACGTTTTCCATATAAATCCCCCAAAGCCTCAGCTATCGAAACCTTTCCTAAAAATTCTCCCATTTTTGGGACAAAAATACGAGCCACTAACAATAAGCCAAATGACATTCCTAAACAGCCAATGGCATAATGTAGACCTGTTGTATAAACTTGAGCTAAAGTAATAAAAAGATAATCACCTCCTAAGTAACCGGCCATTATTGTAGACACAAGTGTCCCTGTGCTAAAATTTCTGCCGCCCAAAGCGTAATCTTGGATAGTTTTATTTTTTCTTCCCCAATACAAACCAAAACCAACGTTTGCAATTAAATAAATAATAAAAATAGTAGTATCAATATTCATATTCATAAATTGAACCATCTATAATGAATTTGTATATAATGATATAGTTTTGCATAGAAGTCAAGATACGGGATTTTATTAGTTTTTTGCTTCTATCGCCTCTGTAATTGAAGGTCAGCTGGAAGCGAAAAGGATAAGATTCTAGGCGCTAGAGGCATTGCGTACAAAATTTTAATGGGCTTATTTATTTGTTTTTTGTCTGCAAATTTGAAATAGATAAGCTATTCCTGCAAAATCTTTATTATTTTTCGACTAAAAACCACTATAAATAATCTCCATAAAATTTTGTTCACAGAACCTAAACAGTCACTAACATTTTAAAATTCTTAAAAGTAGAAAGATTATTATTAACACCAATTTAGGATAAAACGCATAAATCGGCGTTGGTAATGATATTAGCTATTTTTAAATAAGCATCATTTAATTCATCAACAGTTATTGAGTATGGAGGTAATAGATAAATAGTACGTCCTAATGGTCTTAATAACAACCTTTGGGTTAAAAATTGTGCTTTCAGATCTTTCATTGAGTAAGCATAATTAGCATTTAGTTCAAATGCAGCTATCGTTCCCTGCACCCTTGCGTTCCTTAAAGATTTACAATGTCGCATTAAATCAGGTAAAGATTGTAGATGGCAACTATTAATAGCCTGAATTGCAGATTGTGTTTTAGCTGTAAGTAATAAGTCAAGCGATGTCTTAGCTGCTGCGCATCCCAAGGGGTTTGCGGTATAAGAATGGCCATGAGCAAATGCTGTATTAAAATCATTACTCAAGAATGCTTCATAAATATGATTGCTGGTAATAGTTAATGCAAGCGGCAAGAATCCTCCGGATAATCCTTTGGACAGGCATAAAAAGTCAGGTAGGCAATCTACAATTTCAAAAGCAAAATTAGCTCCGGTACGACCAAAACCGGTCATTACTTCATCAAAAATGATTAAAATATTATATTCTTGGAGCAAGTTAACTACTTGCTTTAAATAGTTAGGCCTACACATCCGCATACCGCTAGCCCCTTGTACCAATGGTTCAGCAATAAAAGCTGCTATCTGTTCATGCTCTTGTTCAAGAAGTTGCTGTAATTGTGTTAATGATTCATACTCTTTCTGTTCCACTTCTGGGTCTCCATCCCACGTATCCGGATAAGGAATAGTTACACTCTCGAAAAATAATTCCTGAAACTGATCATGGAATCCTGAACGCCTACCAACACTCATAGCCCCAAAAGTATCGCCATGATACCCACCAACAAAACTTATAAATTTATTACGTTTTGAGCTACCTTTATTTTTCCAATATTGATAGGCCATCTTCATTGCTACTTCAACTGCAGTAGAACCATTATCCGAGAAGAAGAAACGTGTTAAATGCGGTGGTAATAAAGCCTTTATACGTTCACAAAGTTCTATGGCCGGTTCATGAGTGAAGCCAGCAAAAATTACATGTTCTAACTTTAGTGCTTGTTGGTGGATAGCATTGGCAATTGTAATATTAGCATGCCCGTGTAAATTCACCCACCAGCTAGAGATTAAATCTAAATAAGCATTATTATGCTCATCATACAAATATGATCCTTGTCCCTTAGTAATAACTATTGGCAATTCTGCGGTTTGTTCCTGAGTAAATGGATGCCAGATCAGGGCACGATCACGGCTACTTAAGGTCATTTTAATACTCTTTGTCTAAATAGATTTTTCTTTATCGTTCACCAGTTTCCACTCTTTCTTAAAAGAGTCAAACTGCATAAAATAATTATTACCATTAAAGCAAGTAATCAAATACGCTTTAGCGGTGGCAATAAACTCTGGACCATCATCGATAGTTTCACAATATAAATCATGATTGCGTAAAAACTTAACAAAGCCAAGCTTTTCAGCTTCATATTGAAAAGCTTTAGTATAATGGTGGTTGTCCCTCCATTTTTGTAGAATATTTATACCAGCTAGCTCTTTTACACAATTATTTTTGTCTTGATTGTTCAGGGCATAACATTGCAAGTAAGCTTGATGGACTTCAGGGGTGGCGTTCCGTGCATCACTGATTGCGTGTTCTTTAATTTTATTTTGTTGCTCAATTTCAGATCGACTGCAAGAAGAAAAAAAGATAAATAATATTGTTGCGGTGATTGCCTTGATCATAAATGCTCTAAATTATTGGTTATTACAATAGTAACAGAGCATTTTGCCGATAGCGCCAATACGGCGCCGGGCGGTTGACAAAGCCAGAATTCAGCTTACGGCGTATTCCCGCAAGCGGTATTATATTTCACCGTCCTCCCGGCAAAAGGGAAGACGTTTTTGTGCACACGTACAGGCTATCTTTGTAGAAAAACATAAAATAGCTTGTAGCCTAAATCGTATCATTCTGGGTTGTCACACCCTGTCACATAATATTAAGAATGTTAGTTCCTAACGTTGGTAATTTAATTCAAAAATCCTAATCTGGCAACCAGTTTTTGTATTTATTAGGAGTATTAAAATTCAAAATTATTATAAGCTAGCTTATTATTCACCACTGAATGTTAGTTATTATATTCTAGACCAGATTCTGCTTTTAGAAATGTAGAAAACTATGGTAAACACTACAAGAAAAAGTATTACTTTAAGCCCCATTGATTTACGATGTTCCATCTCAGGTTCTGCTGCCCACTGTAAGAATATGGTAACATCTCTAACCATCTGATCAACAGAAGCATTTGTCCCATCTGTATAAGTTACTTGGCCATCTGTAAGTGGTGATGGCATTGCGATCTGAGAATTAGTAAAATATGGGTTATAATATAGTCCTGGAGTTAATTTAAAATTTGCCGGCGGTTCAACATATCCTGTTAATAAAGAATAAATGTAATTTGGTCCATCCGCTCTTGCTTTGATTATTAAAGATAAATCTGGAGGATAGGCACCGTTATTTGCTGCTCTTGCGGCTTGTTCATTTGGGTAGGGACGTACAAACTTATCAGAAGGTGCAGCTGGGCGTTCAAACATTTCTCCTTGATCATTAGGCCCATCTTTTACAGTATAATTTTTTGCAATTTCTTTAATTTCGGCATTTGAGAAACCAATGTCTTTTAAGTTTCTATATGATAAATTATATAAACCATGACAAGCACTACATACTTCCTTATACACCTGGAATCCTCTTTGCGCAGCCTGCCTATCAACTTTGCCGAAAGCACCATCAAATGGCCAGTTCATTTGTTTTAAAGGAGCTCCTCCTTCAGAAGCATAGGCTACGTAAGGCGCTAAAAGTATTAATATGATTCGACACAATAACTTATTTAACATATATTGACCTAATGTTGACCTAAGATTTATATAGTATTTGGCAGCGGTAAAGGTTTCTCATATTTTACGATAAATGGTAATAAAATTAAGAAATGAAAGAAATAATAAGTAGCTGCTATACGGCTTATTGTAAGATATGGCTCTTCAGGTGGCTTGCCACCCATATAACCTAATATTAACCCATCAACAATAAATACCCAAAACGCTATGCGATACATAGGACGATAATTAGCACTCCGTACCTTCGAGCGATCTAACCATGGTAAGAAAAAAAGTATAATAATGCTAGAAAACATTAATAATACACCACCAAGTTTAGAAGGTACAGCCCGTAAAATAGCATAAAATGGTAAAAAATACCATTCAGGTACTATGTGTGGTGGTGTTACTAAAGGATTAGCTGGAATATAATTATCAGGGTGGCCTAAATAATTGGGTTGATAAAAAATAAAGAATGCAAAAATCAGAAAATATATACCAAATCCAAAAAAGTCTTTTACTGTATAATATGGATGAAATGGAATAGTATCTTTATCAGATTTAACATCAATACCTTTCGGATTATTAGAGCCATGTCGATGTAGCGCAATTAAGTGTAACATTACCAAAGCTACTATAATAAACGGTAATAAGTAATGTAACGCGAAGAACCTGTTCAATGTCGGATTATCGACTGAGAAGCCTCCCCAGAGCCATGTAACTATACTCTCTCCTACTAATGGGATTGCTGAGAATAAATTAGTAATTACCGTTGCGCCCCAATAACTCATTTGCCCCCAAGGCAACACATATCCCATGAATGCTGTAGCCATCATTACTAAGAATATAACAATACCAATATGCCACAACAACTCACGTGGAGCTTTATATGAACCGTAATATAATCCACGGCAAATGTGAAGATATACTGCTGTAAAAAACATTGAAGCCCCAACAGCATGAGCGTAGCGAATTAACCAACCATAATTCACGTTACGCATAATATTTTCTACGCTTGAAAATGCATGATCAACATGTGGAGTATAATGCATAGCCAGCACTACTCCAGTGATTATTTGAATAACCAACGCAACACCAGCTATAGAACCAAGATTCCATAAGTAATTCAAATTTTTAGGAGTACGATACTCGGCAGAATGTTTTAAGAAAGAAAAGATAGGCAGCCTGTAATCTATCCATTCAATAATTGCATTACATTTATCACCTTCAACTTTAGGCGAGCTATCTGTCTTGTTATGCATAATTAGCCAATTTTAATTTTAGTATCAGAAATAAATTCATAAGCAGGAATAGCAAGGTTTAATGGCGCTGGACCTTTACGAATTCGTCCGGAAAGATCATAATGTGAACCATGACACGGACAAAACCAGCCCTTATATTCCCCTTGATCTGCTAAAGGTATACATCCAAGATGAGTACACACACCAATAGTTACCAACCATTGATCTTTGCCTGATTTAACTCGATCCTGATCATTCTGTGGATCACGTAATTCTGATAATTTGACTTCTCTGGCTTCGGCAATTTCTTCTTGGGTACGATATCTAATAAACACCGGTCGACCACGCCATTTCACTGTAACAGTTTGACCTGGTTGGATATTTGATAAATCAACTTCAATAGAAGATAAGGATAGGACATCAGCGGCAGGATTTAAAGAATCAACCAGTGGCCAAGCAGCGCAAGCAGCACCTACTGCCGCCATACTACTTGCTGTCAGGGTCATAAAATCCCTACGAGTTATTTTTTTGTCATCATCTATAATATCTGACATATATTATTCACGAATTTAATTATAATAATTTGTAACGGTTTGATTATTCCAGAATGAACAGTTAAATGAAAGTAAAATCAGCATTGGCATGTAAAAAACTAAATAGCTGATCTACTTCTAACATATTTATTTTAAAAATAGTTAAAATAACGGAGGCGTTCAAGAACTGTACAATTAAAGTAAGACTCGTCATTACGAGTTTCCACAAATACTCTTATGATTATTGCTATTAATTGTCTCCCTTCAAGTCTAGTAAGTTAATTGACCCTATATTTATTCCTTTTTCAGAAAATACAATATCAAACTGTGCATCATTTGGTATAATAATATTACTAGAATTATTCAAATTTGAATCGATACTGACAGCCCTAGTAATTAGCTTTTTGAGTATTGGTTTGGAGATAATAAAATTATCAGGCACTAATTTATCCACAATTTCATTATAATTGTTCAAATTAACAAAGAACCTTCCCTGTGGTAATTTACCTTTGCTTAAATTCATTGTACCATGCAAATTTACTTTAGCCTCTTCAAGTCCAATATGCAGGTTGTTAATAGTAAATCCCTTATTATATAAAGTAGTATTATCCGTATTTTTAATAAATTTAAAGAGAGCGTCAAAATCAATGACCGCAGAATTAAGGTTTAGGGTTTCATTTTTGCTCTTATATACTGCTTTCATTCTGAGCAAAATATCTTCACTGTCAGCTAGTAAGTTAGCCGCAACAAATATACCTAGATCATTAATATCAAATATATTCTGATCGTTATTACTCACTGTTAGTGAAGTGTTATTTAGTTCAAAGGATTTTATAATAGTTGTCAACTGTGTTTGATCTGATAATTGATATAAAGGTTGATCAAGCTTCAATGAAATAATTATATTATCATTATCAGCAGCATGAATTGTATACTCTTTGATTTGGCTTTTAACGAGTTGTTGGTAGTAAAAATCTCGTTCCAATAATAATTTCATTTTTTTGAAACTAAAATCTAACAAGCATAGTAATTTAGGAATATGCAGATCGTGAACACTAGTATGATCTATTAATCTGATCTGTGGTGCGATAATTTCTATCTTCCACATTTTAGGAAAACCAGATATTACTAATTTATCATAGGTAATTTTAATATTATCGGTGTTCAGCTGTTTGATTACAGAAGTTACTTTATGCTTTATTAAATAAGCACCAGCAAACCAAAAAGTTACAAAGGTTAAAATAATAAATAATAATAATTTACGTATCACACTCAGTTCTATATATTAATGTTTCTGGTGGCCGATGGCAGACGTACTCTAATCCCATCCAATTCTTCTGTTATAATAATCTGACAACCAAGTCTGGAAGTATGTGTAAGACCAAAAGCCAAATCAAGCATATCTTCTTCAGCTTCTGATGGCTCTGCTAATTTATCATAAAATTCCTCGTCAACAATTACATGACAAGTGGCACAAGCTAAAGATCCCTCACATGCTCCCTCAAGATCTATTTCATGTTGATGAGCAATCTCTAAAATAGACAAACCAATCGGAGCTTCAATTACTCTTTCTTCACCATGTTCAATAATAAAAATTACTTTAGGCATTTTATTCTCAATGATATAATAGAATTTTGTGACTAGTATATAATTAAATGCAATTACTCACAAGATCTCTCTCATCAATAGATAAGAAAATAGGCGAAAATTCAATTAACCTTTTATTTACATCTACCCTCTAAGATTGCAAAAAATATTTTATAACTAGTTTTGATTGGGAGATGATGATTTTTAATTATTTCTCTTAAATAATGATTTTCACCACCGGTAGCATTGGTATTTGCGCCAAGCATTTTTAGATAAGAGGCAAATGCTAATGGTGAATTAAAAGTCATAGAGAAATCTTTACATCTAAATAAGTAGTTTTTTGGTTCTAATGATAAAGAATAATCTTCTAGCTCTTTTTGTGTTGGATAACCTAAAATAGGTATGGGTAAGTCAAGATTCTGATATAGATCACTCCATTCTTTGAAAGTGCCATTAAGTAGTGTGGAAAATACTAAAATACGTGACTGAAGCTTAAGATTTCTGATAATCAATTCTAAATTGCTTGTCCACTGTAAAGCAAAATTTGATATTATCAGATCCTGGTAACCAAGGTTTAAAGTTTCTATATCATTACTATTATAGTTAATATTGCTATAATTTTTAAATTTATCACGTGTTATATCAAGCATTGCCGGAGCAAAATCATTGAGAAAATATCTACTATTAGGGTAGAATTTCAATAAATATTCAGTAACATAGCCGGTGCCTGTGCCAAGATCTGCTATTGTTGATGGTATAAAATCAGGAAAATTTTTTATTAATAAATCGACTAGTAGCTCGGCACATTCTTTCTGAATTGATGCAACACTATCGTAAGTTTTAGCATTATCGTTGAAGTTCTTTTGAATAGATAATTTATTATTCATAAATATTTTAGAGCCATTAACAATTTTTCAAAATCAACAGATTGATGTTTTAAAGTTAGAGCAATCCGTAATCTCGATTTATTTGGTGGTACTGTAGGTGGACGAATTGCTGCAACAATGATTCCATAATTTAATAATATCTGCTGTGCATTTAATACATCTTTTTCAGCACCGAGTAATATCGGAATAATATGAGTTGTTGAGACACCAGTATCAAATCCCAATTGTTTTATTTGTTCTCGCAGTGCATTAGCACTCTGCAACAAATTTTGTCGTTCCTGTTTTAATTTTTTGAGCAAAACCCAACCATAATAAGCAGCTCCTATTATCATCGGTGATAAAGCTGTAGAATATATAAATCCAGCTGACTTGTTAATCAGATAATTTTTTATTTGCATATTAGACGCGGTATAAGCTCCACTTACGCCAATGGCTTTACTAAAGGTTCCCATCACCAAATGCGGTATATTCTCTAGATTAAAATCTGTTGACATGCCATAACCATCAACACCAAGAATTCCGGTAGCGTGTGCTTCATCAAGATATAAAAAAGCCTGATGCTGTGATGCAAGGTTTGTAATCTCCAACAAAGGTACCTGGTCGCCATCCATACCATACAGGGTTTCACTAATAATAAACTTAGCTCGTCGATCGTTAGTGTGTTTGTGTAATAGTTCAGCTAAATGGTTCATATCATTATGTTGATAACGTACCAATTCAGCTTTGCTCAAGAATATTGCTTGATAAAGGCTTGAATGATTAAATCGATCACAGAATACTAGAGCTTTATGACCTAAAACCGCTTCATCTAATAAGCTTGATAAAGCACTAATATTAGCCTGAAATCCAGAATTCCAAATCAGAGCAGTTTGAGTTGCTTTATCTTTGGCTATTTGTCTTTCAAATTCTTCAAATAACTCGCTATTGCCAGATAAAAGACGTGATCCCGTGCTGCCAACGCCATAATATTCTGCTGCTTGTTTTGCTGCTTGCAATAATTCCTTATTTCGACTTAAATTTAAATAATCATTACTAGAAAAATCTATCAAATCTTTTTGAATTACATCAGAGATCTCTGGTAATTGTCGATATTTTGCAGTATTTTGCAATTTTAAACAATAAGTTGTATATTTATTATCATAATGCATAACAATTTACGTATTAAGGGAATCATATATATATGGCAAATATAGCTCAAGGACAATGGTCTTATGCATCGGCTATAAAATTTTTCTCCTTACCTTTTTCAGAGTTAATGTATCAAGCGCAAACTATACATCGAGAAAATTTTAATCCTAAAATCATTCAGATCAGCACTTTGCTTAGTATAAAGACTGGTAGCTGTCCAGAGAATTGCTCATATTGTCCACAATCAGCTCATTATCAAACTGGATTAAAAAAAGAACCTTTAATGGATATTACCGAGGTAGTGGCAGCAGCAAAACGAGCAAAAGCCGCTGGTAGTACTAGATTTTGTATGGGAGCAGCTTGGCGCGGGCCTCGTGATCAAGATTTACAAAATGTTTGTGAGATGATTAAAGAAGTTAAAAAATTAAACCTTGAAACTTGTGTAACTCTTGGTTTGTTACAGCAGCATCAAGCTGCTATGCTAAAAGATGCAGGGCTAGATTTTTATAATCATAATATCGATACTTCTAGAGAACATTACGATAAAATCATAACAACACGTACTTTTGACGATAGATTACAAACTTTAGAACATATACGCAGCTCTGGAATCAAGGTTTGTTGCGGTGGAATATTGGGTATGGGTGAAACAAATGAGGATAGAATAAATATGCTAGTTACTCTTGCAAATTTAACAGAGCCCCCAGAATCAGTGCCAATTAATCAGTTAATTAAAATACCAGGAACGCCGCTTGAACATGCCGATGATATTGATAATTTTGATTTTGTTCGTACCATTGCCTTAGCACGTATAATGATACCTCAAGCTTATATCAGGCTTTCTGCAGGACGCGAACAAATGTCAGAAGAATTACAATCATTATGTTTTCTGGCTGGAGCAAACTCTATTTTTTATGGTGAAAAATTACTGACAGCTCAAAACCCTATCCCAGCACAAGATAATCTTTTGTTGCAGAGGTTGGGGTTAGAAAAACAAGTAATAAGCTGATAGCGTCGGTCAGTTAGGAGGAATGTAGGCTTTTTATGAGTAACGCACCCTTATGATAAGTATCTATTCAAGGGTCTGGCAAACCGCAGATGTATGATATATACACTAGTCTTATTAACGCACTCGATGTCATTACCGCGTAGGCGGGAATCTAGGAATAAAAGCCTCAAATGCTTAGGTATGCTGGATTCCCGCCGTTGCTGGGAATGACATCGTGGAAGCAGTTTGTTGTCAAACTCACCATCTGTATACCTGATACGGTAAAGGTTTGCCGGGGACGTGAATAGATACTATGATAATATTTCATAAAAAGCGATAATGTATATACTGAGAGGATAGGCGAAGGTCAAAATCAAGAAGAGCTAGGAGTTCCGAAGTCGAGGAGGGGAGCGTGCACTTTTGTACGTGAGCACCGCAGATCTTTGAGAACGACAACGCCAATTTCTGATTTTGATAGTATATCATTTTTAGTATTCATCTTCAGTATGCTGCTTCTCATAATTTTCATGTCTTTCCTGCGCTTCAATACATAGAGTAGCTATCGGTCTTGCTTGCAAACGTTTCAAACCAATTGCTTCACCGGTTTCTTCACAATATCCGTATTCACCAGTTTCTATTCTTTTTAGCGCTTCTTCAATCTTATCTATTAATTTTCGATACCTATCTCTAGTTCTAAGCTCTATAGTAGTGTCTGTTTCAATTGAAGCTCGGTCATTTAAATCTGGTTCATTCCAATTTTCTTCTCTTAAATGATGTAAAGTTTCACGCGACTCCTCTAATAGTTCTCCTTTCCATGCCAACAGCTTTTGTTTAAAATATTCAAGCTGTAAAGGGTTCATATATTCTTCATCGCTTGAAGGAGTATAACCACTAGGTAAAATTATTTTTTTCATGCAATATTCTCTCGATTTCAATCGCATAATATATTCAAATGAGAAGTTAGCGCAAGAAAATTTTATTAATATTCAGCTGCTACAAACAATTTTGTTGAACATACATACCAGGAGCAAGTTCAATAAAATCAATGTCTTGATAAGGTATAGATGAAGTTAATTCTTCACTATTATCAATCAACCAATTTTTCCATGGAATCCACCAGGAACCCTTGAATTCGATTGAGTTCTTTAGCCATTCTTCACTGGCAGCAGGCAAATCTTCTTGAATGCGATAGTTATATTTAGAAGTAGCTGGTGGGTTAATCACACCAGCTACATGACCAGAAGAGGTAAGGACAAATTTTTTATTACCATTTAATAATTTGGCGCTCTCGTATACTGCACGCCAAGGAGCTATATGATCATCATTAGCAGCTAGAAAAAAACTATTACAGTCTATTTTGCTAAGATCGATAGCGCTGCCTAACATTTGAATAGCATTCGGTATTCTTAGTAAATTATTAAGATACATATTACGCAAATAGTAACTATGCATGGTTGCCGGTAAATTAGTGTGATCAGCATTCCAATATAATAAATCAAAAGGCATGGGGGTCTTGCCCAATAAATAATTATTAATAAAAAACGACCATACCAAATCATTGGCTCTCAACAAACTAAAGCTATTAGAGAGGTATCTTCCATCAAAATAACCTTTAAGTTTCATTTCTGCTTCTATTGCTGAAATTGAAGTTTCATTAATGAAAATGTCTACCTCACCTGGATTTGCAAAGTCTAACAAAGTTGTAAAAAAACTGACACTATTAATGTAATCTAAAGCATTAGCTTTCATATAAGCAATTGCAGTAGCTAGTAGAGTCCCACCTATACAGTAGCCAGCAGCATTAATTTTCTTAAAACCAAGCGAGGTGATATAATGACATGCTTCTAATACTCCTTCTTGCAGATAATCTTCAAAGTTCTTATGCGATAATTTTTGATCTGGATTCTTCCAAGAAACCATAAATACCTGAAAATTGTTTTCTACCAGAAAAGAGACCATTGAATTATGTGTTGATAAATCAAGTATATAATATTTATTGATCCAGGGTGGGATAATTAATAGTGGGATTTTATATGTTTGAACTTTTGGTGCATAACATATAAGTTGCATTAATTCGTTTTGATAGACGATTTTTCCTTTCGTAGCAGCAATATTTTTGCCAAATTGAAAAGCTGATTTATCTGTGGTAGGAATATCTAGTATATCATCAGATTTTTTGATATCTGACAATAAATTATCTAATCCTTGAACAATATTTTGCCAACCAGTCTCTAAAGATTCTCTTAAAACTTCCGGGTTATAAAATATAGAGTTGGATGGAGCAAAAGCATCGATAAATTGACGTGTGGTAAATTCAAGATATCGTTTGGTTTCTAGATCTAATTCATATTGATCAATATTTTTTTGTAACCATTCAGATGATAATAAATAAAATTGTTTTACAAAATCAAAAAAAATATTTTCTTGCCATGCGGCATCTTTAAATCTTTTGTCTTTACCTGATGGAATCACGATGGGATCAGTTTGTTTACCACTAAATCTGGTTATTGAGTGAGAGACTAGCTCATGAAATTTTTCATAATAATCTATGTTGATCTGCATAAATTTTTCAGGATTTCTCCAAAATTGCTCGGAAACACTGGTGAACATCAGTCGGTTCTTATCCTCATTTACTAATGACGGAGGTATAAATGCTCCCTTACCCTGAAGTAGATATAATACAACTTCTTGATATTTATCGCATATTTTTTGTAGATTTTGAATAATCTGATCACTATCAATGGCTTTCATGTAGATAATACCTATAAATTTTGTTCATTGAACACTCTTCATACACGTCTCTTAGGTCAAAATCTCCTATCTTTACCTAGTATACAACTTAAGTCTGATAAATTGTAACAAGTAATATAATGTATAGGCCGTAAGGATAATACAAATAGATGCTATTAAGCCACTACTGCCAATAATCTCAAAGGTTCTATTGCCAATTGCTGTTCCAGTATAATATCCCATAGCTCCTATAGTAAAATATAATATTATTGCAGTATGCAATTGACTACCCTCAAACTTATCAGACAAAATTAGTAAATTAGAAACCAGAAAACCATACATACATATACTGATAATTCCCAAAAGTAATAAATGTATTATTGCTTCTGTATAAGAACTTAGTAATGAGGTAAAACTGATCATTAATATTATTAAGAATACTAAATTCAATAAATATTTACTAAATTTGGATAATAAATATTGAATTGGTATAGCAAATATAAGCATTGTAAGTAATTCATATTTTCTCAATATCCATAAATCTAATATAATTGGATCTTGTTCTATATCATAAGTAGAATAGTGCCAGGATATTGAGGCGAGTATATAAAAAACGATAAAACTTGCCATAGTTTGTAAATTTGTATTAGCGATTAAATATGAAAACTTAATCTCCGATTCTTCTATTATATGGTGGTTTTTGTTATAAAATTGAATAGAAAGTAATACCAGGCTCAATGAAATTACATTGAATAAAATTAAGAAGGAAAAATCATGTGTATCAAGAAAAATTATTAATTGCTTGCCACATAAAATTCCGATTGCAAAAGATAGAAATAACAGGGTAATACCATAACTAAAGCGACGCTTGAAATATTCAGTGATGTAAATAATATTTATTATAAAATAATAAAATGTACTACCAGCCATTGTCATTAATGCAACTGACAATAAATTATTAGTCATAGAAATTATTAAAAATAGAACGCTAATTGCAAATATTATTACGCTAATTGATAAGGTATTTCTACTACCAATAAGAGTAAATATTATCAGCGCAAAGCCAGTAACTATATATCCAAATATTTGAAATAATCCTATATATATATTCTATCTTTGTTTCTGAATATTTATGAAACATGACAATATTCGGTATAGTATGAAAGTCAATTTTAGCAATTAGCGTAAAAAAGAAGACGCCAAAAATTAAAAATAAAATTTTGCTTGAATAAATACTGGCAGACATAAATATTGCTAAACAAAGTTACATGATATATAAGTTTTGTAATAGATGCAGAGATATTGAAGGCATATTATATAATAATTTAGGTTTTATAATCAGTTTTATTATCATATTTATTTCTATAACATTGAGGCTAATGGACGTGCTCTATCTAACCACGAAAGAGTTTAAACTCCAATCGTATAAAAAATGAAGTTCATATAATTCAACTATTAGCTTGGTAAGACTAACACTTGATGCCAGTATAGATAAAGCAAATTAACAATGTAATGTGCAAAATTTATCGGATCATTTGTAACTTTGTTGTAGCATGAGCATTTTAATAAGATGCTTATATTATTTTAAGCAAACAATTATATATTTCTAATAAAGCTTATTAAGCCTTTCTCATAAACTCAAATATGGGTAAGGAATTGAGAAGACACTGTGTACTTTGGTCTGTGCAGTGCATTTTAGGTTTGCTCGAATAGAAGTTATAGTCAATTCAGTAGAATTTGGTGCTAGATGTGAGGAGTGAAACTTGTAAATAATAGGTGAACTTTGATCAAGCAACATGCCAAGTTCTAATCAATTGACTATTATTATTAAATATAAGGTAATACTTGTTTAGATTAGACGCGAGAGAGATCTAATAGTACAGGTGTTTTTTAAAAATTTGTAGAGTTTAAGTTCATGAGTAAAAAAATCATTATAGATGCAGCTTTCCCCAATGAAACGCGGGTAGTTTTGCTAAGTAGTAATAATAATATAGAAGATATCGAATATGAAAATGCTATTAGACCTCAGAATAAAGGGAATATATATCTTGCCAAAATAACGAGAATTGAGCCATCACTGCAAGCAGCTTTTATTGATTATGGTAATGAGAAGAGTGGGTTTCTGCCATTTAGTGAAATTCATCCAGATTACTATCATATTTCTGTCGCTGATCAAAAGTCATTAAGTGCTAATTTAAAAGAAATAACCCCACCTAAGATTACTACAGAAGATGCAGAAGAAATTGCTGTATCAAATGTATATAATATATTAGTTGATAATGATGAAATTGACATAAGTACCATAGAAAAATTAGTGGATGATAAATTATCTACTACTTTTGATCTGGAAGTTTCTGATATTGATATCGAGACTATACCACCAGATAAAGAGATAGCTAATTCATATAAACAATACAAAATTCAAGAGGTAATAAAAAAGGGGCAAATATTATTAGTACAGCTAGTTAAAGAAGAGCGTGGCAATAAAGGAGCTTCTTTGACTACCTATATTTCATTTGCAGGTAAATATTGTGTATTGATGCCAAATAAATCTTCACAAAATGGAGTGTCAAGAAAAATTTCTAATTCTGATGAGCGTAAGAGACTAAAGAATATCATATCTCAACTTGCAACTGAGAATAACAATGAAAGTTCAAGTGTTATCATTCGTACGGCCGGTATTGGTCGTACCACTTTAGAAATAAAAAGAGATTATAATTATTTAGTGAAGTTGTGGAATAAAATTCGTGAGGTAACATTAAAATCAATAGCACCTTGTTTTATCCATCAAGAAGAGGGGATTATTCAAAAAACAATCCGTGATATGTTCGACCATAATGTCAAAGAGTTAATGGTGCAAGGTGGCAATGCATATCAAAGTGCTATTAAATTTATGCGCGATATATTACCTACAGAAATTAGTCGTGTTAAAGAATATAAGAATAAAACGCCGATATTTACAAAATTTGCAGTTGAAGATCAATTGTCAAATTTATATCAACCTATAGTAGCTCTGCAATCAGGGGGGTATGTAGTAATTAACCCTACTGAGGCTTTAATATCGATTGATGTTAACTCAGGTAGAGCTACGTCAGAAAGAAATATTGAAGAAACGGCTCTAAAAACTAATTTGGAGGCAGCAAAAGAAATTGCACGACAAATTAGATTGCGTGATTTATCAGGTTTGTTAGTAATAGATTTCATTGACATGTATGAGTTACGTCATCGTAAAATAGTAGAACGTTCGTTAAAAGAATTTTTAAGCCGTGATCGCGCGCGAATTCAAACATCAAATATCAGCACTTTTGGGTTACTCGAAATGTCAAGACAAAGGTTGCGTCCGTCATTTCTAGAGCTAAATGCCACTATTTGTTCGCATTGTAACGGTAAAGGGTTGGTTAGAGCCGGTGAATCAAATGCGATGCTTATCCTGAGAACAGTAGAAAATGAAATTTTTCATGATAGTGTGGATACAGTAAATGTTTATGCGAGTAATAATGCTATTATCTATTTATTAAATAATCAACGCCAAGAAATTGCATTTATTGAAGCAAAATATGGCATAAAATTAAATTTTTATTTAGATCCCACTGCTACTTCAGATAGTTACTCAGTCGAAAAAATCAAGGCGGTAAAGAAGTTTTCTAATGTGAACGTCCAAAATAAGCCGGCTTTACAGGATATTTCCGGTATTTATCAAGAAAAAGCTGCTAATACTAATAATAGTAGGCACAAACAAAAATGGAAAGAATCTACAGTAGTATCAGAAAAACCTGTGGATGATCAAGTTAATGATGAAGATAACATAGCAACAGCTACAAATATTACGTCAGTGTTGGATAATGGAGAGTTAAATAATCCTAATGTTACTACTACAGACAATGGTGAGTTATCTACTCCTGTAACTCCATCTCGTCGTAAAAGAATAAGGAAAAAGATTAACTATGTTATTAAGAAAGATATTTAACATATATACTTATACTCGGTGAAAATCAGGAATTGGCGTTGTCGTTCTCGAAGATCTGCGGTGCTCACGTACAAAAGTGTACGCTCTGCTCCTCGACTTCGGAACTCCTAGCTCTGCCTGATTTTGACCTTCGTCTATCATTCGCACATTTTCATGAAATATTTGATGAATTATAATAGTCTTTTTTTGAAGAGAATATGTTGGCTGTTATGTTTAAGCTCATGTAAGTTACAGCCTGTATATAGTGAAAAATACCTCCAAGGTAATAGTAGCAATCTTTGTGCTGTAGAAATTGAGTCAATACCATCAATAGCTGGAGCGGAATTATATCACCACTTATCGGAGTTGATACCATATTGTGGAGTAACAAAATATCGTTTAACAGTTAGTTTGAGCTATTTAAATTCACCAAGCATCATAAAAAGAAATTCTGATATTTTTAGGCAAACTACAACTCAACTTGTAAACTACAAACTGTTAGACATACAAAATCAGCAAGTAGTGACCTCCGGACAATTTAATAATATCGCATCTTATAACGCGGGGACTTCAGCGTATACAACTTATATTGAGGGTGAATCAACATTGGAAACAATGGCTTTGCAGGCTGCTGAAGAAGTGCGCACCAGATTAATTTTATTTTTTGATGAGCTAAAAAGAGTTTAATAAATAGGAGTTATGAAGTTTTATCAGGATAAAATTCATCAACTGATGGAGAATATTTATGGTCTGAAGATTAAGGCATTGTTATTATACGGTCCTGATAAAGGGTATATAAAAAAAATATGTCAAATAATAATTCAAAGACTTAATCTATTACCTAGAGTGATTACTGATACACACTTACATGTTAATCAGTTTGATATGTTATTAAATACACAAAATTTCTTTGGTAAAAAAGAATGCCTAAAAATTTTTATTTCAGCAAATCAATTTAATGCCGAATATAAGAAGATATTACGTAGTGAATTTATACATTTTCCGATTCTAATTGTCGATGAATTAGCAGCACATACTGAACTTAGAAAGTTTTTTGAAGCAGAAAGCAATTTGGCAGCAGTTGGTTGTTATTACTTGGATGCTCAAAGTGTATCAAAATTAATTCTGAACAAGCTGACAAAAATTGGTAAGAATATTGATTCTGATGCGCTTGCGTACTGTACTCTACACTTGCAAGGAGACTATCAATCAATTGATAATGAACTTAATAAATTAATATATTTTACTCATGATCGAAGTTTAATTACTATTGACGATGCAATTAAAGTAATAAGTAATGATATTACTGCAAACGGTGATGATTTATGTGTTTACTTTATCAATAAGGAGTTAGCTAAATTATTTGAGGAATTAGCTAAATTATTACAACAAAATATAAGTATGGTACTAATTATAAGAGCTTTAATTAGATATTATCTAAATATATATACTGTATTGGAGTTAGTTAAAAGTGGTATGACTCTAGATCAGGCGTATAAAACTTTATCGCCGCCTATTTTTTTTAAACAACTTGCAAATTTTAAAAAAATTACTAATAGTTTAGCTATAGTAGATACTATAGCTGCACTCTCTGTCCTTCAACAAGCTGAAGTACAGTTTAAATTATACAATAATAGCTTTGATTTTTATCAGCATGTTTATTGTAAAATACATTTATCAAAGTAGAGAGAATTATATATGCCAATAGTACATATTCATTTAAAACATGGAAGAAACAATGAGAAAAAAAGAATGCTGGTAGAAAAAGTGACTAATGCCATCTGCGAATCAGTAGACGTAACTGCTGAAAAAGTGCAAATTATTTTACACGACGTAATGCCAGAGAATTATGGTAAATCTGGAGTGCTGGGTTTTGATGTAAACGAGATAGAGAAGAAGAATTAAAGATGTCTTATCAATATGTATATGTAATTAAAGGATTAAGTAAAGCTATTAATGGCAAACAAATTTTAAAAGAAACTTGGCTATCATTCTTGCCCGGAGCTAAAATCGGAATTATCGGTCATAATGGTGCCGGTAAATCTACTTTGCTACGTATTATGGCTGGTGTTGATAAGGAATTTGAAGGAGAAGCGTGGGCAGCAGAGGGGGTTAAGATAGGTTATCTACCACAAGAACCATATTTAGATCCAACTAAAAATGTATTTGAAAATATAATGGAGGGTTTAAGCAGCAAAAAAGCTTTACTTGACCAATTTAACGAGGTTAGTAATAAATTCTCTGAAGTGTTGACTGATGATGAGATGAATGACCTTCTCAACTTACAAGCTGAACTCCAGGATGCGATCGAAGCCGCTGATGCATGGAGTTTGGAACGTGAAATTGATATTGCAATGATTGCTCTTCGTTGTCCGGCAAGAGATGCTGATGTTAGCAAGATTTCCGGCGGTGAAAAGCGTCGAGTTGCTTTATGCAAATTATTATTGGAGCGTCCTGATATGCTATTGTTGGATGAGCCAACTAATCACCTGGATGCAGAATCAGTTTCGTGGCTTGAGCATTACTTAAAAGATTATAAAGGAACAGTGGTAATAATAACACATGATCGCTATTTTCTGGACAATGTAACTGAGTGGATTTTAGAAATTGATCGTGGTCAATGTGTGCCATGGCATTCTAATTATTCAGCCTGGCTTGAGCAGAAACAGGCTAAATTGGAACTTGAAGATAAAGAGGAAGGATCACGCAGTAAACTCTTGAAAAAAGAATTGGAATGGATCAGGCAATCACCAAAAGCAAGACAGTCCAAGAGTAAAGCACGGATAACTGCTTACCAAGAATTATTGACCAAGAAACGTGATTTAACTAATGGTACAGCGCAAATAATAATCCCGAATGGTCCACGACTTGGAGATTTGGTAATCGAAGCTAATCACCTCAGCAAAAGTTTTGGTGACAAAGTTTTATTTGCTGATTTTAGCTTTAAAATACCACCAGGAGCAATTGTCGGCATAATTGGCCCAAATGGAGCTGGGAAATCAACTTTATTCAACCTGATCACGGAAAAAATTACTGCGGATTCCGGAGAGATCAAAATTGGCTCAACCGTAAAGCTTGGTTATGTAGATCAATCACGTGATCACTTGGATAACAATAAAACAATATGGGAAGAAATCTCCGATGGTCTAGAAGATCTACAGCTTGGTGATCGATCAATCAAAAGCAGAGCATATTTGTCGGCATTTAATTTCAAGGGTAGCGATCAACAAAAGAAAGTAGGGCAAATGTCCGGTGGCGAAAGGAATCGTATCCATCTAGCAAAATTATTGAAGATTGGCGCAAATGTATTGTTACTAGATGAACCATCAAATGATTTAGACGTTGATACGCTCCGGGCATTAGAAGACGCTATACTAGATTTTGCTGGATGTGTATGTGTAATCAGCCATGATCGGTGGTTCTTGGATAGAATAGCCACACATATTATTGCTTTTGATCAAGGAGGGTGTGTATGGTTTGAAGGTAATTATCAAGATTATCATAATTATGCGACAAACAACTCTGATGATGTAATAAACCATAAATATCGTCATAAGAAGCTAGTATAATAGTGTTTTTTATTATATATTGCATAGAGTGTACAAATAAAATGTTCAATAGACCTCTTGTAAATCTTATTCTAAATGGTGATTTTGTTGTCAAGAAAGCCTTGCACGCACTAATAATATTGAATGTTATCTAGAATTATAAAATTAGTTATGAAATATGAGCATTATATCTGATATTGTAGGGATCATTGGAGTAGTTATGGTAATTACTGTATATTTGTTGCTACAAATGGAAAAAGTACAAGCAGATTCCATATCATACCTAGTAGTTAATTTAGTTGGATCGTTACTAATTGTAGTATCATTGATATATAACTGGAATCTATCTTCATTTATTATTGAAGTGTTGTGGGCAATGATTAGCATATTTGGCTTGATTAGAATAGCTTATAAGAAAAAAAATAGTATCAATAATCATCATTAGATCTATTCCTAAGCGGCTTATGAATATTTATCTGTAGGAGTTTACAGCTTTTGCCAGACGGGTTTGTAATGTATATATTAAGTTTGTTGAGGATTCAAGCCTGAGCGTAATGGTACAATTGTTTGCAGAAGTAGAGGTTGTGAGAGAAGCCTATTGAATTGGTTTATAAATTATATATATAATAGAAAGAATATTTATTTTATTTTCAAATAAACTTTGACAATCATCAAATGGTTTGATATTAAATTGTAGAAATATAAGTTGTTAAATTATTCTTACAATAATCTAAATTTCCATCATTCATAATATATACTCTGTACAAGCGAAAAGTGGGATAAACTATAGTTTTTGCTTGCAACCGAAAGAGCAAGAGTTTTTCAGTTCGTGCAGCGTAGCGTAGAGCTAATTCACTAAGGTTCAGACAGAATAAATTTAAACACGAGGCTGTTAGCGTAGATTACTATGTAGGCACAGCAAGACTTGTACAAAATTACCTCTTAGATGCACGTGTCAGACAGGCTCTTAATGAATAACTCTATACGTATATATTATGTGACGCTCATAAATCTTCAAATAATAGCGTTGCTTACCATATAACTGACTCTAGCTATACTTAATGCTAATTCACAAGATAAAACGAGTACATAAACTTTGTCTACACCATAAACGCGCGCAGTACCTCAAACATATAAATCAATAACTAATTTAGCAGTAAGCATGACCATACATATGATAAGCGACAATAAAGACTATAATGATAATAATACTGATAGTTATGACAACAACAGACTCAATAATCAGCAAAAATCTGATGTTATTGTTAATCTCAGACAATTAAAACAAAAATTACCTGAAGAATTGCAAATTCAAGCTGAATCTTTAGGAATAGAAAATGTTAGCGCGTTATTAAAGCAGGAATTAACATTTGCTATCTTAAAAAAGATAGTAGAACAAGGTGGATTAATTTCTGGTGAAGGAGTTTTGGAAGTACTGCCAGATGGTTTTGGTTTTTTAAGATCACCTGAGGTAAACTATCTGGCGGGCCCTGATGATATTTACGTATCACCTAGTCAGATTCGACGTTTTGGGTTGCGTACCGGTGACACTGTAGAAGGACAAATTAGAGCTCCTAAAGCAGGAGAACGGTATTTTGCTTTACTAAAAGTAAATAAAGTAAATTTTGAAGAGACTGCAAAAGCTTATCACAGAGTACATTTTGATAATCTGACGCCATTATATCCAGAAGAAAAATTGCTCTTGGAAATTGAAAATGAGAATAAAGATTTCAGTACTAGAATAGTTGAATTAGTCGCTCCTATGGGTAAGGGGCAGCGCGCTTTAATAGTGGCGCCGCCAAGAACTGGTAAAACTGTGTTATTACAAAATATTGCTCATGCTATTACTACAAATAATCCTGAAGTTTATTTAATTGTATTATTGATTGATGAGCGCCCAGAAGAAGTTACAGATATGCAGCGTTCCGTTCATGGAGAAGTAGTTAGTTCTACTTTTGATGAACCAGCTAGTCGACATGTTCAACTTGCTGAAATAGTAATTGAGAAGGCCAAACGATTAGTAGAACACAAAAAAGATGTAGTAATATTATTAGATTCGATTACGCGTCTTGCTCGTGCTTATAATACTGTAATACCCTCTTCGGGTAAGGTATTAACCGGTGGTGTTGATGCTAATGCTTTACAACGCCCAAAAAGGTTTTTTGGAGCTGCGCGTAATATTGAGAATGGCGGATCATTGACTATAATAGCTACAGCTCTTATTGATACTGGTTCTCGTATGGATGAGGTAATTTTTGAAGAATTTAAGGGTACCGGTAATTCAGAAATAATACTAGATAGAAAAATAGTTGATAAACGAATTTACCCCGCCATTGACATTACTAAGTCTGGCACACGTAAAGAAGATTTATTGGTGGATAAGGCAGTGCTTGCTAAAATGTGGATATTACGTAGAATAATTAACCCTATGGGCACGGTAGATGCTATAGAATTTTTATTGGAGAAACTAAAAAATACCAAAACTAATACAGATTTCTTTGATTCAATGAATTCGTGAGCATTGAACGCTCTCTAAGCATTTCATACATACTCCATATAATGAAAAGTTGGTAAATGAAGTCTCTACTCTAAAAGGTGTAATTCTGAACACGCAATATTATCATGAACTTGCTTCGAGATGGCATTTTGTGTTCAGTGACATGACCAATTTTTCATTACATAGAGTATATTATGAATAACCCGTTTTCCTTTCTCTGGTCAGTCATAAAATCATATAAATATCTATATCTAATCATGATGATTGCTCCATTTGCTAATGGGGTATATTCGATTATGTATAATTATGCGGTAAAGGTACTAATTGATTTATTTACTCAGAATCAACATATTACCCTTGAGCAAAGTTGGCAACCAATAGCATTATTCGTGGGCGCGCAAGCTACACTTGACTGTACATGGCGTGCACATAATTTTGCTCAATTAAAGTGCATGCCGTATATTTTGCAAAATATGTTGGATAAAGTTTGTAAACATTGTTTTAATCTATCATATAGTTTTTTTCAAAATAATCTTTCTGGCTCTATTGTCGGGAAAATAAAAGGAATTGGCGATAATTATTTTAAGATGCATCAAGCGCTTGAATTTAAACTCAGTAAACCACTATGGATTACATTATTTTCTGGCATTGCTTTAGCTTTTACTAATATAAAAATATTTCTTTTTGTTGTAGTATTTACAGCTGTTTACTCACCGATAGCATTGAGATTTTTTACAAAGCTTGCCAAAATGGAGCAAGCAAAACAGAATTCCTGGTATCATTTATTTGGAACGGTAGCAGATTGTATTGGCAACATCTTCACAATTTTTTCTTTTGCCACCAAACAGCGTGAATTACAAAAAATACAAGATTATTATGATGATATACATAATCCATTAGTTATCAGATATTATAAGTATGATTTAATTATATCTATAATATTAAGTATATTTTATTGGGTATTTTTCATATCGCTATTTTGCTATGTTATTTATATGCGAAATAACGGCGAGATTTCAGTTGGTGACATTGCCTTTATTATGTCTCTTACATTTTTATTTGCAGAAAATTCTTGGCAAACAACAATGGAGATTAAAGATTTTCTTGAAGATGTTGCTGCTTTTCGTTCTGCCTTTGCAATTATGCAAACTCTTCAAGATACAATTGACAAACCTAATGCGACTGAACTAAAGATTTTAAAAGGTGAGATTATATTTCAAAACTTATCTTTCAATTATGCAGACAATGGTAAGGTATTTAAAAATCTAAATCTTCATATTAAAGCAGGCCAAAAAATTGGAATAGTCGGACATTCCGGCTCTGGAAAATCAACATTAATATCCTTGTTACTCAAGAATTTTAAAGCGACAAATGGTGATATTATTATTGATGGTCAAAGTATTTATAATGTTTCTTCTGATAGTTTACGCTCTCAAATATCGCTAATTCCACAAGATATAATGCTTTTCCATCGCTCTGTTGGTGAAAATATTGGATATGCCGTCGAGCATGCGGCCCAAAGTGAAATAGAAAACGCAAGCATAGCAGCGAATATTGATGAATTTATTGAAACTTTGCCTGAGAAATATAATACCATGGTCGGTGAAAGAGGTGTTAAACTTAGTGGAGGACAACGTCAACGTATAGCAATTGCCAGAGCTATACTTAAAAATGCTCCAATTTTGATTTTAGATGAAGCAACTTCTGCACTTGACAGTCAAACTGAGCAAGAAATTCAGAAATCCATCAATACGATGCTTGCAACAAACTGTGCTACAGTAATTGCTATAGCACATCGCCTTTCAACCATAAAACATTTAGACAGAATTATTGTCATGGAGAACGGTTCAATTGTTGAAGACGGAAGTTTTACAGAATTAATTGCAGTTTCAAATGGTAAGTTTAAAGAGCTTTGGGAACATCAAGTAAATGGGATGGTGGTTTAATTGTTTATTATATACTATCAAAGATACGATTTAATTTATCTGGAAAATCTATAGTTTTTAATTTTCTGCTAGTGACGTGTTTAAGCTGTGGAAAAGAAGCGAGAATTTCAATCTGTCCATAATATTCGATAGCTTTGTTATTTTCAATATTTTCGTGACCATTAACAATTACTCCAAGTATGGGGATTAATCTATGCCGTAATACTTCTATGGTTAATAAGGTATGATTAATTGTGCCTAAACCTGATCGTGTTACCAGAATTACTGGTACTTTCAGTGATTTAATAAGGTCAATCATTAATAGTTTCTGATTTAATGGCACTAAGACCCCACCAGCACCTTCAATAATCAAATTGTTGTTACTTGGAACTATAATGTTATTAATATTAATTACTTCATTCTCTAAACTAGCCGCTAAATGCGGAGAAAGAGGACGGCGATAAAGATAAGCTTCTTTGATAATTGTAGCTGATGTAAGTTTCTGAATGACCTTAGTATCTCTACTAATTATGCTACCTGTTTGAATAGGTTTCCAATAATTATATCTGCTATGCATACATAACCAGCTAGCAATGATCGTTTTACCTACATTAGTATCAGTACCGGTAAGAAAAATTTGCATTATATACCTTCTACATATGAGAACGGTTTTTTAATGGGTGGTAGATGGTAAGCATACGAGTTTTTTAGTTTATTGAACACTCTCCAAGATAAGAATTTCACAATTTGTGGGGATATATCAAGATCAGACGAGTTAGGCTCCGTGGTGATCCAGAAATCAGCTCAAGTAAGGGAAGAGCATTATAAAGACTGGATTGCTTCGATTTTTAACAAAATCTCGCAATAACAACTTTTTCTAAGAACCGTGAACGCTTACACCAGATGTCATTCCTGTTTGTTCAGTAAGGACATCTGGAATATTATGGAATCATGTCAGAGCAAATCTGAGATGATAGATGCAAAAAAACGATAAGAATACTTCAACTTATTAATTTTTTGATAGTCTTACCAATTTCTGCTGGTGACTGAGAAATTATTACTCCTGCGCTTTGTAAAGCTTCTAATTTCTCTGCAGCAGAACCTTTGCCACCGGCAATAATAGCTCCGGCATGTCCCATTCTTTTGCCTGGAGGAGCCGTGATCCCAGCAATAAAACTAACTATGGGCTTTTTAATTTTAGATTGTTTGATAAATTCAGCAGCTTCTTCTTCGGCAGTGCCTCCAATTTCTCCAATCATAATTATGGCACTGGTTTGATCGTCTGCCAAAAACATCTCGATGCAATCAACAAAATTAGTGCCGTTTACTGGATCTCCTCCTATACCAACACA
The DNA here is from genome assembly GCF_034366785.1 of Candidatus Trichorickettsia mobilis. Taxonomy (NCBI): domain Bacteria; kingdom Pseudomonadati; phylum Pseudomonadota; class Alphaproteobacteria; order Rickettsiales; family Rickettsiaceae; genus Candidatus Trichorickettsia; species Candidatus Trichorickettsia mobilis. The sequence goes on along the minus strand of NZ_CP112932.1, from coordinate 656,010 downwards.
AGTTGACTGCCCCAAACCAACTGCTGTTGTTTGTGCCACTGCTTCATAAGTGAGAGTACCTGATCTTGAAACAATACCTATATGTCCTTTTTTGTGAATATGTCCTGGCATAATACCAATTTTACATTCATCAGGAGTAATTACTCCTGGGCAGTTAGGTCCAACTAATCTAGATTTTGACCTTGACAATGCTCTCTTAACTTTGATCATATCAAGTACCGGGATACCTTCCGTGATACATACAATCAGTGCTATTTCAGCGTCAATTGCTTCTAAGATAGAATCTGCCGCATATGGAGGTGGAACATAAATTACTGTAGCAGTAGCACCAGTTCTTGAAACAGCTTCTTCTACGGTATCATATACTGGAAGATCTAGATGAGTCTTACCTCCTTTGCCAGGAGTAACTCCGCCCACCATTTTAGTACCATAACTTATAGCTTGTTCAGAATGGAATGTACCTTGTGCACCTGTAAAACCTTGACAGATTACTTTTGTATTTTTATTAACCAATATTGCCATATAATTTATACCATTATTTAAGAATTCAGAATTAACATAAATGATAATCAAGCATTAACTGCAGCTACAATTTTACTTGCAGCATCCGCTAAATCATCTGCTGCAATTATTTTTAATCCTGAATTTGCTAAAATATTCTTTCCTAGTTCAAAATTAGTGCCAGCAAGTCTTACTACTAAAGGTACTGAAAGGCCGATATCTTTAGCTGCGGCTACTACACCTTCAGCTATAACATCACAGCGCATGATGCCACCAAAAATATTAATCAGAATCCCTTGTACCGCTTTATCCGATAAAATAATTTTAAATGCTTCGGTTACTCGCTCACGATCTGCTCCACCACCAACATCTAGAAAATTTGCAGGAGAAGCTCCATATAATTTGATAATATCCATAGTTGCCATGGCAAGGCCAGCGCCATTTACCATACATCCGATGTTACCATCCATCTTAACATAGCTTAAGCCTACTGCTCCAGCTCTAGTTTCCAGCGGATCTTCTTCATCTTCGTCACGCATTGCTTCAATTTCAGGATGCTTAAATAAAGCATTGTCATCAAAATTGATTTTAGCATCAAGTGCTAATAAAGTACCTTCATGAGTTAACACCAAAGGGTTAATTTCAATCTGATTTGCATCAGTACTAACAAAAGCTTTGTAGGTTGTTTCCACAATCTTTATCATCTGCTTGGCTTGTTCTGCATGAAATTCAAGCCCATAAGCAATTTTACGACAATGAAATGGTTGTATCCCAGTGGCAGAATCAACAGACACTCTAATAATTTTTTCCGGAGTTTTCTCTGCTACTTCCTCAATTTCAACTCCACCTTCAGTAGAAGCCATAAAAGTAACGCAAGCTTTGACACGGTCAAATACACAGCTGAAATAATATTCTTTTAATATATCGCATCCTGATTCGATATAAACACGGCGCACTACTTGCCCAGCTGGACCAGTTTGATGAGTAACTAGAGTAGTGCCAAACATAGAATGAGCTATTTTTTTTGCATCCTCTTTATTTCTAACCAGTTTTACGCCTCCAGCCTTTCCCCGTCCACCAGCGTGGATTTGAGCTTTTATGACATACAGATTGGCTTCCAGATTATTAATAATATCATCAACTTCTTTTTCTTTCAATGCGACTATGCCATGAGATGTTGGAACATTATATTTTCTTAAAACCTGTTTCGCTTGGTATTCATGAATATTCATTACTGCTAATTTATTTATATGTTTAACAAAGCTTATATAATTTGATTCTACAACAAACTTTACTAATATGTAAAGCTTATGCTGTTCGATTATCGAGTATTTAGATAAGTGTGTTAATTTATCGTAATTTTTTTATCACTCAAGAAAATATTGTTTTTACAAAAATTTTATTAAATATAACAATTGGTTTCTAGCAAAATTGAATTGCTTTATTAATAATTTAATATTGTAAGTGTGAGAGTAATTTGAGAGTGCTAGTACTCGGAGGAAGTGGTTTTATCGGTTCTTACATTACCGCTGCTTTCATAAATGATGAATATGAGGTTGTGTGTGCGGTAAGAGATGTAGAAAGAACAAAAGGAAGACTCCCTCTGGCTGAAGTCATCGCTTGCGATTTTAACCAAGATATCACCGCTAAAATTTGGCTTAAACGGCTGGAAAATATTGATATTGTCGTGAATGTAGTGGGGGTGTTAAATTCATCTGGTTCTAATAAAATAGAGAATGTTCATATAAATGGACCAAAAGCTCTTTTTGATGCATGTGTACAAGCTAAAGTAAAAAGAATTATTCACATATCAGCACTTGGTATAGATGATGAGAAAACAACAGATTACTCCAGTAGTAAAAAAACAGCAGATAATTATCTCAAGACAATAACTGCAGTTGATTGGGTCATATTACAACCATCCCTAATATATGCCAATGGCTCATATGGAGGTACTTCACTATTGAGAGGATTAGCTGCTATTCCATATTTTATATTTCTTATGGGAGATGGGTTACAGCAATTTCAACCTGTGCATGTGAGTGATTTAACTAATGTAGTTTTGCATTGTGCTAAAAGAGAAGGAGAAATCAAAAAAATTCTAAAGATAGTTGGTCCTGAAATTGTCACTGTTAAAGATATACTAATTAATTTTAGAAAATGGCTGGGACTGAAACCAGCTATTCTTATTAGCATCCCTCTTATATTTATTAAATTTATATCTAAAATAGGAGATTTGATAGGTAGTGGTCCATTAAATAGTACCTCTTACAAAATGATGATGCTTCCTAACACAGCTGATAAACAAGACTTCATAAGCTTTACTTCTATTTTTCCAAAAAATCTAGAGCTTGGACTCTCTACCGATCCACTTACCTTACAATCATTATGGCATGCACGGTTATTTGTACTTAAACCATTATTAAAATGGGTGCTTGGATTATTTTGGATAGTTACAGGAGTAATTACTGGCTTAGGAGCACCAGAGCCTGGAATAGAAATTATAAGAAAATTTGGTTTTAACGATCAACTAAATCAACTAATGTTATATTCTTCATGCTTGCTAGATGTAATACTTGGCGTTCTCTTGATATTTAAACAAAGAATAACTCTAATAATTTTAATACAAATTTCAGTAATAGTTGGTTATACCTTTATTTTAACATTATTAGAACCGGTTTTATGGCTTGAGCCTTTAGGATCTCTTACTAAAAATATTCCTATTATACTTTTAGCTTGTGTGTTACTTGCAATCGAAAGAGATAAGTAGTGGATTGGTACTTTTTCATTAAGGCTATACATATAATTAGCGCTACTATTTTATTTGGCACTGGACTTGGTATTGCATTTTTTATGTGGTGGGCTAATAAAACAGGTGATTTAGCAGCTAAAGTCTATGCTGCTAAAACTACTGTGCTAGCTGATTTTCTATTCACTACTCCAAGCGTTATTATTCAGCCAATTAGTGGCGTTATCTTAATCAAGCTAGTAGGCTATGATTTTTCTGATTTTTGGTTAGTCTTAACTTATATAGGGTATATTATTGCAGGAATTTGTTGGTTGCCGGTAGTATGGATTCAAATTAAACTAAGGAATATAGCTTTGAAGGCGCAGGCTATCAATGAAGAATTACCAACTGAATATTATAAGTTATTCAAATTATGGTTTTACTTAGGTTGGCCAGCTTTTATCAGCTTAGTGATCATTTTCTTTTTGATGGTAATTAAGCCTATGTAATAGACCTCTTCGGAAACTGCATGATAGTTAATTGAATTTTTTGTCTATTTTCTTATCTTTCTACTCTAAAATTTATTCTAATATCCTCAAGTGTTTTGCTAGAATTTTCAAAATCAATAATTGATAAGTTATTGACAATATATTTATTGATGATATCATCTGCTCTTAATAGTTTTTAGTTAATTTAAATAGGTAGTGGTAGTGTCTCGTAAATGTGAACTTACTGGTGTAGGTGTTTTATATGGGAACAAAGTATCGCATTCAGAGCGTAAAACTAGAAGGCGTTTTGAGCCAAATATGCGTGTTGTGCGATTTGTTAGTGATGTAACTGGTTCACAGTATAAATTTAGGGTAAATGCTAGATGTATACGTTCAGTAGAAAAAACTGGTGGTTTTGATGAATATATGATAAAAATATCTGAGAATATGTTGTCCGACCGAGCTAAACTAGTTAAAAGAAAAATTATCACAAAGAAAGCTGAAGAAAATTTATGAAACTTGGTATACATCCAACTTATAAAAAATTACGTATAAAAATCGGAGAAGATGTATTTGAAACAAATTCGACTCTTAACGTTGAAGAAATTTTAATGGATGTTGATTATAGAAAGCACCCTGCTTGGACTAAAGATGGTTTAAACGTAATCAATGAATCTAATAAAAGTATAAGTGATTTCAATAGGAAATTCGGTGGTTTGAAGTTTGGAGCAAAATAGTTTTACTGGGCTTTCTTACCCTGTATTTTTGTGTATCATCTGTATGCAAATATCTTTACTTATACAACAACTACCTCTTGCATAAGCTAGAAATAGTTGAGGAATTTTTAAGACAAAAATATAGGAGAAGTGCTGAGAATTGGAGGGCAAATTATAAAATTGCTTAACTAGGTAGATTTAAGTAAAAATTCTAGTGCTGTGTTTTATATCTATTTTGATACACTACTTTTCCCAGGAATAAATTGCTAAAAAGATCATTAATTTATTGGACTTCTCTCATAAGAAATAGTTAAAGAATTTTTAGCGAGGATCGCGGCGTACATAAAAATACATGGAGAGCGAAGGCAAGTTTTAAGTTTTAAGTGAATCTTTAATGAACTGTATCAAATATCATTGCGAAGGCTTGGCCTGAAGCAATCCAGAAGGCTTGCTAACTCTCTGGACTGTCACGGAAACGTAGTAACCTCAGCTCAGACGTATTTTAACTTAATTGACACAGTTCATTGAACACTCTCAGTTTTAACGACAAAATCACCAGCCAGTAAGTTTGTGTGAAAAGTCTATTATTTATCGCGGGGTGGAGCAGTCTGGTAGCTCGTCAGGCTCATAACCTGAAGGTCGTTGGTTCAAATCCAGCCCCCGCAACCAATTATTCTGCAAGCGTTTTTTAATATACCAGATACCGTCCCTCCTTATGGTGTTTTATTACTAATCTTGCCACAAAGCCTTCTCTGTTTTAAAATAGCAAAGCATTATAAAAAATAAGATATTTACGATTAAACTATATAAATCTAATTACAGAGAATAGAGGTAGTGATTATGCTTTGTACTTATTACGCTTATTACTCTCCTTACGCATAGTGTTTGCTACTGCTATTGGAATGACTTGTCCTTTTATTTATAGCCCTAGGGAATAGTATGGTTATGAAGTTAAAATTTAAAACTATATTATTTTTTTACTGTATTTTCTCTTTTATTGTAGTAGGAGTCGCTCAAGCAGAAAAATTAAAGGAAGAAGATAAACTGAATCAAATGCCAGGGAATACAAATGAAGCATCTCTGCTTATTGATAAGATCGCAGGCGTATACAAACGCAGTTTTAAAAATGGTAATATTGACGGAACTACTTATTTATCAGAAGATATTCTTGAGATTGTCAAAGTCGCTGAAAATATCATCTATTTTAAATTTCGCCTTGAGTTCTTTAACGGTCATTCTTGTTTTTTGTTTGGAACTGCATACTACACAAGTGATAAGACTTTTTTATTTAAAGGAAATGCAGAAGAAAGAGACTGCAATTTGAAAATAATAGCCACAGCTGAAGATATCAAATTTATTGATGGAGCTTATGGCGGCAATGCATGTAGGGACTATTGCTGTGGAGCTAGAGGAGGACTTGATGGTGTATCCTTTAAGAGATCAATACGAAACCTATTAAATACATGAAACTATTAAAAAATTCAGAACATTATCAAGAATCCATAAAAACACTTACAGAAAAGTGATAGAGATTAGTCATTTGGAAATTCAATAAACTTCTCCCACAAACTCATTCTGACTGGTGGATATGGATCTATTCCAGCAGAAGAATTAGTTCCTATTATCATGAAACACCTAAATGTTGATTATTACGTTGATCTACTTAGTGCCCGATTGTTTTATGGTGCGACCCATCAAAAACCAGCTCGTTTTCAAGTGATCACCAACAAACAGGTTAAGCATCCCATCAAATTTGGTGATGTAGTGATTGAACTTGTCTACAAGGATTCTTTAGAGGGTTTACCAACCAAAGATTTTGTCGCAGTACCGGTTATTTAAAAGTAGCTACTCTGGAGTTACTGGCTATTGATCTTTTCAAATATTCAGCTAGGGCGGCTGGTATTAGTCACATTGCTACTGTCTTATCAGAACTTGCTCCCAGTATCGATGAACATAAATTAATTGAACTTGCTGAGCACTTGGGGGAAGTGGCGCAAATTCAACGATTAGGATTTGTCTTGGAGAAAATTGATGTGATGGAAGATGAAGAAAAGAAAGAGAAAATAATCTATAGACTTGTAGAATACCTAAAAAATTCAAGAAGACCTTTTGTTTCCCTTGTTCCATACATATCAAAAACTGGGCACCCTAGGTATAAAAAATGGAAAATTATTGAAAATACTGATTTTGAGAGTGATTTATGATACCAGAAATTTTTATCCAAGCATGGCGAAAAAATGTCGAGTGGTAAACGTACGCCCAAATAGAACAAGATTTAATAATAATTAGAGCATTTTTCTCGAGACGAATTTTTAAAAAATTTAGGACTAAAACGAAATTACCAAGCTTTCCGATCAGATATGTACGCGCTACTTCCTGTTGGATTAAACTGGAATTATTTATGAACTTGAAAAATTAAACAAGACGTTTGACATGGTGTATTGCCGATTTGTTTTACATCATATCCATAAACCAAGACTAGCATTAACTCAAATTTCTCAAGCATTAAAATTAAGTGGCCTGTTTTTAGCATCGAAGGTATTATAAATTATGCCTACAGCTACCCAGAGCAAACTGCTTGGCCGCAACTAAAATTTCCAATTGAGGTTGCAGAAGGCGAAAATCGCAATGGCAATATTGAGAAAATGCTACCTAACTTGATCAACCAAGCTGATATGAAATGCATTGACGCCTCCATTTATCAACCGATATTTAGTGAGCCAGATGTAAGACAATTATTGCTTCAAAATGAGTGCGTCGATAATAAGGAATATCTAATAAGTGATTGCCATATGAGCGAAAATGAATGGCAGAAAAAATACGATGGTTAAAAGCGTGCATCAATGATGAAACTATTCTAATTGGCTTTTATGTCGCTAATTTCACAGCAAGCAGGAAAGTAAAATGAGCAGCATAGAATATTTCATTGAAAATACCCCTAATGCTTTGGATGATAAAGTCATTCATAATGGGATAGTTGATTTTAATGCTAAGATCATAAAGGAAAAATCATCTCATTTCAGTGTATTTGCAAAAGATGTTGATCAGATCATAGGTGGTGCTTTAATTTGGGAACGCAGTGATGCGCTGTATATTGATGTACTCTGGTGCAATGAACAATACCGAAAACAAGGCATCGGGACAAAAATTATCACCATGATTGATGATGTGGCTAAGAACAAAAGATTGCCTAAAATATTTGTCGATACTTATGAATTTCAAGCGCAAGCTTTTTATGAAAAGCATGGTTTTTACTGCATAGGGACCATACCAAAATATCTGAAAGATTATGATCGTATTTTCATGAAGAAAGACATCTCATGAAAATGTTTGAGCAAAACATCATTAATTTATATGGCAAAAAAGGTAGACAGTGGCAAGAAAATCTGCCGAATCTCGTAACACAACTAGCGAACACTTATGGGCTATCAAATTTAAAACTAGTCGATAATTTAAGCTACAATTATGTGTTATGGGGGTTTCAAGGACCTCAGCCAATTATTTTAAAATTAGGATTGGATATTGATGGATTCAAGCGTGAAGCAGCAGCCCTCATGGCACTTGAGGGATTTGGGGTTGTCCAAATATTTTCAGAAAACACAGGGTTGCTTCTACTTAAATGCGCAGTCCCCGGCGTCTCTTTAAAGTCCTATTTTCCTGAGAAGGATGATGAGGCAATTAATATCACAGCAAGTGTTATCAAACGATTGCACAAAGCCCCAATACCAAGCACTCATGCATTTCCGCATATCAAAGATTGGCTTGAAGCATTAGATGGCGACCTAAAAATTCCAGTGCAAACGCTGCAAAAAGCCAGAGAAATTCGCGATCAGCTTTTAAAAACAGCTAAGCCAGATGTTTTGCTTCATGGCGATTTACATCATGATAATATTTTGCAAAATGGCGAAGATTGGCTGGTGATCGATCCGAAAGGTGTAATTGGCGAACCCGCGTATGAAGTGGCAGCTTTTATTCGCAACCCGATGCCGGAATTATTGAATCAGGCTGATGCGCCAAATATTATTCATAACCGTGTCACTCGCTTTGCTGAAGCCCTTGAATTGTCAGAACACCGAATCATTGATTGGTGTTTCGTGCAAGCGGTACTTGCGTGTGTTTGGGCTTTAGAGGATGGTTGTGATATAAGCTATTTTGAACAGATAACAAAGATTTTTGATGTCATGCCATTTAATGATTGAGGAGCGACATTGCTCCCCAATACTCGTATAACACAACACCCTTACTTAAGAAGCACCCAAATTTCTGTTAAAGATTCTGTTTCGGCAACTTCATAATTAAAATTGTAATAGCAGAATATGCAAGGCAGATCCCCTAACTCTTCCTGTACTTGCGGTAACCAATCTCGATAAATGCTGTAAATCGTGTCCCCGATATTATCGCGAGAACCTTTATGCATGGTGACAGCATATCTGCCGGCAGGTAATGTTCTCTCTATAACCTGATCATTCAATTTAAAATCTTGCGGAACGCTAAGGGCTAAATCAAAGCGAAACTCTTCCGGCTTCACTTCTCGTGGATCGTGATAGTCAAAACCAAAGGCTTCTCCTGGTTTAGGTTTTAGGTTAATTGGTTGCGCTTTTGCCCAAGTAATGAGTTTATCAAGCGTGTCGGATAATCGCATGGGATCTCCATGATGCTCCATTACAGCAACTCTTTTAGCAGGTAGTTCTTTAATTGTTATCGTCATAATTTTTTTACCTTTAATATGTATAGATTGCGGTAGATTTTCGAAGCTTTCCCAATTAGACCTTCGCCTAAATTCTGAGGGCGGTTTCCTACAAACTTGTTTAAAAACCCGACTAAATGATTCATGGGATTCGAATCCGGCTGACAGCGCAATGTTAATAATTGTTTCCTCTTTATGTACGATCAACTGGTGAGCGGCGTGTTTAAGCCGCAGCCACTTGATATAGCTCATGAGAGGTAACCCTGTGTAGGCCGTAAACAACCGATGAAAATGATATTTTGAAAACAAGCGATTCGGCATAGCTCATCTAAGCTCAGCTCTTCATCAAGATGCCTGCCTATGAAATCAATCACTCTGCCCGTTCGTTCTTTGTAATTCATAATATCCTGTGTTTCAGTTGTAACCGTTTACATGAATAAAAATACGACATCTATGTTTTTTATGCTTGACCACCATTGCTAATCTTCACTCAGTTATACTGCCATATGTAGAAATTTAAGTAGGTCGCAAATAAAATCCAGAATAAATAAGGCATCATCAGCAGCGATACTGCTCTCATTTTTCGGTAAGCTAACCAAATTGTTGCGCCGACCAGAATATCCATAGCGCCCAAAACTATAAGGGAAAGTCCAGTTAAGTGATAATGGAAAAACAATAGCGCTCAGCTCCAGTTTAAAATGAGCTGAGTCACATATAAAGTTTTGATAACACTGAGCTTGCGAAATGACGGCTCACGCCAAATGAGCCAGCCGCAAGCGCCAATAATGCCGTACAAAATAGTCCAAGCAACTGGAAATACATAATTTGGTGGTGTCAGGGTCGAGCGATGTAAGGTGCTATACCAAGTGCTAATCTCTGGCTTGGTTGAAGAGCCGATAACCCCACCAATTGCGATCAGTACGACGATCCAGATGATTAAAGAGAGATGGTTTTTAATGCCTTGATTCATAGATTGCATAAAATATCTTCGATAATTTTGTTCTTAAAGGTTGCATGCCTATGAAGGCCAGCTGCTATGATTGCTGGGGCTAATTCTTTTATCATCTCAAGAGCAGCAGATTTCTGGACTTCATTTGAATTTGAATCTTCAAAAAGATCAATATTTTTTAGAAAAGCAGCTATTGATCCTTTACGAACAGTCAAGCCATTTAGTTCTACAAAATTTTCACTATCAGATAAAATATCATTTGGTTTTATTGCATTAGTAGTCATTACAGTATCTCCTATAAAAATTATTCGTTAAAACTCATATGCTAAACTCACATTTGTATCTTAAATTCCCATATCGCCCTTTAAACTTATGGCAGGTAAAGCCTGACTTAGAATAAAAATCTACTGACTCCCCATCAGTCTCGGCAATAATCCTATAGCGCTCATAACATTTCTTGAGGAAGTCCAAAAGCAAAGTTCCAATACCTCGTCTTTGGAAATCTTGGAGCAAGGCAATATGGCGAATGGTAATGACCTCATTTTCTTTACAAATGCCTAAAGCCCCAATAAGGATATCATCCATGAAAGCGCCAATGATTTCATGGTCTATAGCTTCATAGCTTTTGATCACTTCTAGAACTTTCGTTTGCGAAGGATTACCAATTGCGCTGGTAATGACCGAAGGTAGCTCAAAGTTATCAATCCTTATATGTTTTATGGTAATTTTATTTTCTGCATTCATAAATAATAGACTCATCTTGCTCAGTTGGCGCAGAAGATTGATCAAAGGCTTTGATTATTCTTATGTGTTTAAAGCCTGCAGATTTTAACATTTCCATCAGCTGATCCTGCCGATAAATCTTCACTCTAAGTTCTTCAATTTCTGTATGGATAATATTGCCCGCTTCCAATAGTTCATATTTGCAAAGGCTGGTACAGATATCATCTTGGAGTGTGGCAAGCTGGCTTAGAATAATTTTTTGGCCATTTGTTTTAGGCCATAACGAGTCACGCCATATATCTGCTTGAGGAACGGCTTGCATAGTCTTTGCCTCAAATAAGAAAATATCACCGTCGTTTAAATGGTCATAAATGGCTTTAAGTGACTTCTCTACCTGCACAGGGTCGATTATTAAACAAAAGGAGCCACTGGGAATAAAAATCAAATTGTATTTTTCTGGACGTTTTAAATCTTCAACAAAACCTTTCCATGCCGTAGGTTTTAGATTTTTAGCCTCAGCTTTAGCATATAAAGCCTTGAGCATATGATCGCTGGCGTCAAAACCATGCACATTGAAGCCTTCTTCAATTAATGGGAGTAAAAACCGACCTGTACCGCACATTGGCTCTAAGATAGGGCCATGCGCTTTCATTACGTAATCACGATAAAAAGTATATGCATCTTCTGGTGGATTTGGCTTGCTTAAATCGTAAACTTCTGTACAAAGACTGAGATAGGTGTCTAAAATTTTATCCATTCATAACCTCATAAATAATTCTTTTTTGGAACAAAGCTTCAGCGCTGTTTTTATCTACTATCTGGCATAGCTCAAATGTTGCTTTCCAAAGTGCCCAGGCACGTGCACGAAGCAAGGTATCTTTGTTCATATTCATTTCGGAAATAAAAATCTCACGTGCTTTGCCAGACAAATAGGTCCAAGCAATCACAAGATCGCAGGCAGGGTCACCAACTGCAGAGCCGCCAAAATCAATGACTGCTGATAGTTTGCTGCCATCAATCAATAAATTGCCAATCGCAAAATCACCATGAATCCAGATTGGTGGTTTGTTCCATTTCGTCGCACAGGCCTTATCCCATAAAGCAAGAGCTTGCCCCACCTCTATAATTTCAGCCAGCTCTGCTACCTGCTCCCTGGCACCTTTATCGTAAACACTGACATGGTCGCCTCGCCACCAGTTATGTTGACCTGGCTCAGGGCCTTCAATATCGGTAATAGCTTGTAGCTCTTTTAAAAAATTGGCGAGATCGAAAGCAAGTTGTTCCTTTTCTTGACCGGTTAACGTCAGCAGATTGATACTTTTTCCAGGCAACCATTTGTATATAGAAAATGGATATGGATAACCTGCTGAAGGTTTGCCCATTTTAATCGGAGCCGGAATGCTAATGCTTAAACGTTTTGCTAATTGCGGCAGTAGTTCTTGTTCTTTTGGAACTTTTAAAGCGTAGTCTGCAGTTGTTGGCATACGAATAAGCATATGGTCGCCGATCCTATACGTACGGTTGTCATGTCCTTGTTTTTCAACATCTGTGATTAGTAGATTCGAATATTCAGGAAATTGCTCAGCTATGAGTTTGCGCGCAAGATCAGGGTTTAAAGTAATTGATTTCTCGTTCATAACGTCACCTCCATAACGGTGACGGGATGAGATTTAAATTCATCCATGCCTATTTTCTTGCAACCAAGGCGTTCGTAATACTCTGGTATGGTGGGATCGAAAGCAAATAAGTACAATTTTTCAAATCCAAGCTCTTTTGCTTTTAAGAGCGTCGCATCAATCAGCATCTTACCAATACCTTGGTTTTGATATTTTGGATCAACGACTACATCTGAAAGCCATGGACCTAAATCGGGACGAAACTCCTCCTTAAGTTTAAATGTGCAAAATCCTACTGGAATCTCATAGCACAGCGCAACGAATGAAATTGTTTCATCTGGATGATTGAGCTCATCATATGTCAATGACTCTATCTCCCCAATTGTAAGCTCTGGAAACCAAATTTTACCTAAAACCTCATGCCAAACATGAGCGAGTGTTGGTATAGCATCTGGATAATTTTTCAGCAGGTCGATTTTGATCATGATATTATTTCACTTATTAATTCTGGCATCAACGTTTTTACCCTCAAAATTGTTGGTAATACTTGCATGACTTGTTCTATCTCAATATTTTTTTGCTCAAGGTCTGTTTGATTGATAGCCCGATTAATATTGTAAACCGTCCAATTAATCCAATTTCCCATAACCCCATAAAATGCCGCCTCAACCATGCATTTTTCAATTAACCCTCCGGACTCCGAATAAGATTTAAGCATTTTATGGAACAAATTGATCTTGAGATTGGTTGTAACGCCCGACCAATCTAAAGCAGCATTTACAATTTCATATGTGGGGTTTAGTTTACGCGCCGATTCCCAATCAATTAATAGAGGCTGCTTTTTGTCCGTCCACAACATTTTTTTGATCTAAGTCACCATGCCCAATCACTGTGTGTTTTTTAAGGACTGCAATTGAACCCAAATAACTTTTATTAATTTCGAGAAGGATCGATAACTTGGAATTTAAAATGTCAGCAAATGGAAGCTGCATTTGAGTTGACTGTTTGATTAAATTGGTAATGTGTTTGTTATCATGAATGTCAAATTCAGGTTCACCGATGCTTTCAAGATGCAGATTTATTAAATGCATTTTTGCGAGTAAACTGGCAATGATTAATGCTTGACCTTCGTTAATTTCATCTTTATCTAAAGCTTTCGCGTTAACCCAAGGGTACACAAGGTAGCCAGATCCATCTATCATCAAAAGATGTTTATCTGATTGTAAAAGAGCGCATACGCCAGGGACATTTTTCATTATAAAACTTGAAGCAATTTGCTCGCTCAATTCATAATTTTTAATGACTTGATCATCTTGTAGATCAATATCTTTTGATAGCTGCTTGATCGCATAGGAACCTTTATCTGTATCAAGACACCACATGATGTGCAGTAAGCCACCGTGTATTCTTGTGGGCGTTTGAATCGGTGTCCCAAGATTAAAATACTGGCTTACGTGCTTAAGATGTTTTTGATTCATATGATACTCTCCACATACCATTCTGAAGCTACGGTTAATCCAATATTTCTAAGGAAACGACGCTTCGGCTCATCATGTGCACCGCAGACAACAAGGACTTGCGCTGTTCCTTTCGTTTTTGCGATTGCTTTAATTTCTTGAACCAATTTAGATCCAATTGAATGCCACTCAGCTTGATCAGCGAGACAAAAATCATCGATCATTAAGGTTAGCCCACCAGGATTATACACTTCCGGAGCAGGCATTAGCCTGCCAATGATAAATCCTAGGATTTCTTGTGTCTCGCTTTTCGCTGTAAACATGACATAGTTTTTATCTTCTAACAGTTCTTTAAACCATTTTTCCTGGATCTTATCGCCTGCTTCTCCTTTATGCCGCCAAAACTGCGGCTGTGCTTTTTCGTAGGATAAACGCTTGGCTTTTGAGAGCGAGACTATGGCAGAGATATCAGAAGGTTGGCTTGAGCGTATCGTAAAATTCTGGACTATATTGCTGTGAATCTTACTTTGTGTATCAAATTCAAAGATGACTCGACGGGGGCAATGTTCATCATAAGTCACATCTTTGATTTTCTTATTAAAAATCTTGCTGGTGAATTCACTAATTGCTTTTTCCCAAAACTTTAACGCTGACTTATTATTGGGGATAACGGAAACTTCCCACTTACCCGGATGCATACTCCAGATTTCTTTTGCAATTTGATACGCAATACCTTGACCTTGGAATTTAGCGATAATAAAAAACTCACCCATGTTCCAATTGTTTGAAGGAGATTCAGTTGCTTTATTAAGCAGAACAAAGCCGGCTATCTCATCATAAACTTTAACCAAATAAGCTTTTCTGGATCGATCTTCGAAGTAGTTTTTAAAATCAAAGCTTTCATAAAGCCCATCTTCTGGAATAGCCCAATCAGATGAGATCGAGCCGCAATCTCTTGATAAATCATAAACGTAGAAACGCGCCATGTTTTGAATACGAAGGTGATCATCTATTGTTGCTTTGATGATCGAAACCTTTGGATCAAATTTTTTGAGAAGCAGATGATGTAGTTTGCCTGCGCCACTTACATTGCCTTCCATGATGAAATCACACACATGTTTGAATCTCGCCTTCATATAAACATGCTTTGCTCGTGCGTTGGCGCTATCCGGATCAATCAAAAAAGTATCTGCTTTTGGGTCAATAGATTCCCTGAAATAATCGATAAAGTCACGCAAGGTTTGAGAACCGTAACCTTTACCAAAAAATTTAGGGTTACCTATCATGTAATCAAGACCATAGGTATTGCCTGTTTTGGAAAGCCTTTTGAGCTTCTCTGGGCCTATATCTTCCTTATGTGTTTCTTGAATGGTCATCAACATTGCAAAAGGTTCGTGCTCAAGAGAGGCGATCCAATAAACATACTGGCCATCTGCATAAGACGATGGTGTTTTTCTGCCTTCTGTAAAATTTACAATATCATCTTTATGAGCCTGAGTGTTGTCCCAAAATTCCATAACATGAGGTTCAGTAAGCCAGCTAAAGATAGTGTCCAAATGCGCGCTTGTTACCTTTTTAAAGTTAATTTTCATAATTTTTTATCCAAATATAATTTCATGCCTTCGTGGCTTGCCTCAAAACCAAGCTTTTCATAAAAATGTTTCGCTTTTTGTTTGATAATTTTGAGCATGCTTCGGCTAATGTCGCTGCCAACAACTTCAAAACCTTTTTCTTTAAGCCAAAAGGCTTGAGAACCTGTCCTACAAGTCAGATCGAGAACGGTAGAAACATGATGCTCTTTTAATATCTTCTCTAAAAGAGCATTGATTGCCTTCGAATTATTTTCATTAAATTCATCATATCGCTGCGCTCTTGTGTTGTAATAAGAGGCTTTTGCAGTTGTGTGTGTAAGTCTTTTCATATTTACCTCTGGGATAGTCTTTTTATATGATTCATAATGGCTTCGACTGCATTTTCAGGACTTAAATTACTGACATTTAACGACAACAAATTAGGGTGGGAGATGGAGATAAGTGGCCCATTATCTTCCGCATCACTTGGATCAATAGACTTCCACCTTTCTCTTCTTTCTTGCCTTGTGAGGCGTTTTAAATGTTCTTCTTTGCTAATTTCAAGTCGTACAGGAATAAACAATGATCCTCGTGCTTCAGCCATTTTTTGTACTTGCTCGTAGAGTTGTTTATCTTCCTCAGTATCTGCTAAACAGTTGGTAAGCACATAACTATTCTGGGTGCTTTTAGAGAGGAAGTCGAAAACCTCTGCCCTTATGTGAGCGATAGTATCCCAAGCAAAATCAGGTATTTTGGTATAGCCATCGTATTGCAATAGCTCAAAAATAGGATTGTTAATTAGCTGATTATCGCAAACGATAAATCCATCTCTGACTGCTAATTCCTTGGCAATCGTGTACTTCCCAACCCCTGGTTTGCCGGTTAAATAAATGATTATTGTATTTTGCGTCATATCATCACGCTCCTAAAAACATCTGAAACTGGCGTTTTTAACCACTCGGGCACGAACTCTCGCAAAGGCTCGGCTCTAAAATCAATTTCAGATAATTGATGCAAAGGCACCCAAATTAATTCAATATGAGCTTCAAGCTGTGGTATTTGCTTTTCAATTTTCAAAGATTCTGATTCAACATCAAAAATAAAATTGTATTCGTGGTTGTAACAGATACTGCTAGACCTGAGCTCAAAGCTGTATTCTAAACATCCTAAAAATCTCTTGATCTTGCATTCAGCGCCAGTTTCTTCCATTAATTTACGAAGAAGTGATGTGCGGGCTGATTCTCCATGTTCAACATGACCACCTGAAAGAAAATAAAAACTGATAGGAAGGTCAAGCGTTCTGCAAAGTAAAATAGACTCCATGATCTATTATATTACGCCTCTACTCAAAACATGGATATTATTCTTGCTCATGCGCTACCTCCATCAATTACAGTTCCTTGGTGATAGAGGATCTTCCAATCACCATTTACGGCTCGCCAAAGTGTCGACCTTCTTGTTACTCTTGTTTTGTCTTGGATAAGAATGTAGGAAGTCAAATAATTATCCGGTGCGATTTTTGTGAGCTCAAAGTCTTTTGCTTCCCAAATGTCTTGATAATCCGGGTCGTTATAGCGCGCAAGCAGAGTTTCTATGACATCTTGTTTGGTATAGACATTACCTGATGCGCCAACTGTCCAAAAGTCATCACACATTTGCTTGGAAATATCTTCTTTTGTTTTTCCAAACCTTTCAGGGTGATGGAAAATTGGCTCTCTTGATTTAAGTTCATCGAGGATTTTGTTTGTATTTGCTTCTGACTTGCTGTCAGATAATGTTTTTCTCATGATGTATTGGTTGTAACCCATAAACCCTTTGTCAAGGGTAGCGATTTCCAGATATCCATACTTTTTATAGAAATCCTTTGCCTGAAATTCGGTGGTGTCTAATTGAATTATTTTGCACTTTTTAGATAATGCGTATTCTTCAAGTGCATTTATAATATTTTTTCCTATCCCTTTTAGTCTATGCTCTTGGTCAACCCATAGAAGGTGCAGGCCACACAGTTCACCAAGGATATCTCCTCTCATGCCAGCAATGATATCTTCATACTGGTTTTTAACGAATAGTACAAAATTCTCTCTGGAATAAGATCCAATTTTTGATTTGTTGTATGCCTTTAAACCTTTAAGAATAATTTTGCTGGCGCATTTATTATCTGATTCATCCAAATATATTCGATAGTTATTTTTTAATTCTTTTAAGAGAATTGTTTTTAGAATTTTAGCCTTTTTGGATGCATCTGACCTGAATCCATTCCAAAATAATCCACCGTAGGGTTCTAGGATTTTTTTTACTAATAAATCTAAAAGCACAAAGCTGCCTGTTTGAAAAAGGCTTTCAAACGATTTAGTAAATTCTGTGGCAAGATCGGGATTATCGCTTTTCAGATAACGGATAATTGATTTACCACTCGCGCACCACTTATTTTGGCTTCTAAAATAAAATTGCCCAAGAGCTTCAAGCAACCATCCAGTGGATGCAATCTGCTCATCGCGCCCGACTGGATTTTTAATATCATCCAAAACATCGGTAATTAAAAACCGTTCTTTGTCAATTTGTTCTTGATCCCATGTGGCTGGCCCTGCATTTAAAACTTCTTGTGCAAGTGTTTTAACATTTTCTGAAAAAGCGCTGGAGTTGGTTACCTCACGTCCATTCAGGATCATATAGCTCAAGCCAGAGATACCATTTCCAGTTCTTGATTCTTCAAAAAAATACCGCAAGGTGTCTAGATCGTGAATAAATGCGTCAATAGGCCAACCATCATAAACAAAAGCTTCTCGATAAGCATTTGGCATGGATTCATAAACAATAACAAGATCCAGATCAGATGCATTTGTTCCCTGATTTGCCGCAACTGATCCTGCCCAAAATACTGCTTTGGCATCTACATAGCGTTCTTTAATAAGCTTTTGGATGGTTGCTAGTGGTTCATTTCTCATATCATTTTCCTCATCAAATAGCATGTTAGGTCATATTTCCAATTTGGAATAACAGCCACTTCTTCAAATCCACATTTTTTGAAAAACATGTGTGCTTTTGGAAAATAAGTATTTAGCTGAACCTCACGCAGATTTTTCGTTACGCTTAGGTCAAATAATTTGGCTATAAGCTTCTTGCCAAAACCTTTGTCTTGAAAATCTTCT
Organism: Candidatus Trichorickettsia mobilis; assembly: GCF_034366785.1. Classification (NCBI taxonomy): domain Bacteria; kingdom Pseudomonadati; phylum Pseudomonadota; class Alphaproteobacteria; order Rickettsiales; family Rickettsiaceae; genus Candidatus Trichorickettsia; species Candidatus Trichorickettsia mobilis. The sequence goes on along the minus strand of NZ_CP112932.1, from coordinate 637,425 downwards.
TCAACATAAATTGAATCGCACCAGAGTATTTTGCCGTGAATATAACAAATTGCTCCGGCAACATTGATTTGTTTATGGTTTAAATAAATGCTAATTTGCTCAAAGTCTGTTTTGATGCCGGTTAAATCTTGACATTGGTGCCGTAATGCGAATGAGATTTTTTCATCAAAACTAGGGACAGGATCATATGAAAATGAGACAGATGATAATTCTTTAATCATCCAAGCGGTTGAGTTTGTTTGAAATTGCTCAAATATTTTAAACCCGGCTTTTGTCAAAGCCTTAATCGCAACCATATTGTCTTTTGCTGGATCAATTAGGCACCAATCAAAATGTGGAGTTAGTATCTGATTTTCAAATTCATTTAAAATACTCGTTCCCAATCCTTTGTGTAAGAATGATGATTCTCCAATAAATAAATCTACACCGCATACAGAGCCAGAAATAGCGCTCAAATCGAAGCAGTTTTCTTGCGCGAAATCATGAGCATTATAAGCTTGTATGTAACCTATCATTTCTTCGTCTAAACAGATTATGTAAGCGTATGTTTTCTGGTTTGAATTTTTTGAGAGAGCGATGCCGTGGGTATGTTTGCCAAATTTTTTCTCCACCAACTCCATTGTATAGGTCACATCCTGATCCCACCATTTTTTGACATGAGGCGACTCTAACCACTTTAGCAGCAGCGGAAAATGTGATTCATGGAGTGGTGCGAAGGTTATAGTCATAATCTACTCCTGCTTTCCTAATGACTGAAAAGCTTTCGGCACAGGGTTATCATCAATAAACTTCAATATTAGGCGAGCGGCGCGGGAAGGAGATATAGAAGTTGTATCAACTTTAAAGTCGTATTGATTTAAAAAGCCTTGGTGCACTCTATCGATTTGATCATTCGAGAGGCCAATGCATCGATCACGTCTTAAAACTTCGCGTTCTTGCATAACTTCAAGATCACAAAAAATGCCGATGTAATAAACTGTGTGCGTCTTTAAATATCGGACATAATCTTTTAATGCTTCTTCATCGAACAATACCTCGTCGATAATAAGGTTGTTTCCGCTGGTCGCTAGCATTTCAGCAAATTTTGGCATAGCACTAAATAGTTTCCCTCCTTCTAACCCTGATTCGACATGCATTGTAAGGCCACGCTCATTTTGTCCGGGGATAAATTTCAAGTACGGCTCGATTCTTCCGAATGGGATCATATCAATGAATGTATCAACGCCAAAGCTTAGCCAAAGATTTGGACTTTCGTGCTGAATGGCCTTTGCAATAGAAGTTTTGCCACTAGAGCCACATCCGTTTAAAAAGATAATCTTGCTCATGCCCCGTCCGCTGTTTGTTGTTGTAAAATACCTCGTAAATGCCCATCAAATTCTTGTTTATGCTCGCCTAAACTCGCGAAAAAGGATTCTTCTGCTTTGAGTAAATCCTTTGCTGCCCTTTGGATTTTAGCCACTCCGGCATCTGTGAGCTCGGAGAACTTAGACCGTTCGTCTCCTTCTTTTTGAGAACGCTTCAAGAGCCCTCTCTTTTCTAAGGCGCGCAGCACCTGAGACGTCATGGTCACATCAAAGCTCAAGCACTTAGCCAGGTCATTTTGTGACACATCGGCTCCATCTTTTTTTAAGAACCCAATGGACATCAAAAGCATAAACTGAACGTGAGTAAGGTCATGAGGCAATAACGTGCTGAGGGTCGCACGCTTCCACGCAAAATAAGCAGAATAGAGCAAGAACCCTGATACGTCATTCATATTGTTCCAGTTAGTTTTTGATGTCTTTTTCATTCCTTTCCTCTCTGATTATTTAGCTGGTTCGCTTTGTTGGTTGATATTAGTTGGGTGCTGATGCATGTAAATGATCTCCTTTAAACAATTATTTGCACAAAGCATACTGTCTGTGCACAGAATATATTTGCATAAAACACCAAAGTATGTCAAGATAAAGGTGTGCATAAGGGGCAAGAAATAATTTTTGGAATTGATGAAGATGACTAAAGCTACAAATACAGAATTACCAAAGACACTCTTTCCATTTATATGGAGTGTTATAAAAGAATATAAATGTGCAGTAATGTTTTACACTCTACTTGCTTTTGTAGCTGGCTTTTGGGGGCCATTTAACAGCATGCTGATTAAGCAAATCATTAACTTGTTGCCAAACGCTGCTAAAGACATTTCTGTTTTAGTTTTCCCAGCAAGTTTAATTGTAATGAATTTTATTGTTTTTGATAACTTCACTTGGCGAGGAATTACGTACATCAAATATCGATACTTACCTTTTGTGCTTAATAAAGCAGATAACATTCTTTTAAATCTAATAAGATATGGGCTTCTCATTGGCATTGCGTGACAGGAGGTATTGAGGTAGGTGAATCACCAAAAGAAGCGATTATTCGTGAAGCTGAAGAAGAAGTCGGGCTCAAGATCAAGGATGTGACTTTAGAAACAACAGTTTTTCTTATAGAGAAAGATTATTTTGACCCTATGAAAAAATTTTATGCTTTAGAACTGTTTTTTGTAAGTCATTTGGATGATGACCAAGAGCCCATAAATTTAGAGCCTTTAAAGCAGGATTTTTTGAGATGGTTTGATCCATATAAGTTGCCTGAGCCTATGATTCCAGGTGTTGGTTTTGGTATCAAAAGCTATTTTAACAATCAACGTTATGTAGAGTTTCGCAATGTCTAGAGCAATTCAAGTTGTCCCTTACGATCCAAATTGGCCACATATTTATGAAAAGGAAGCGGCACTCATTAAAAGTGCCTTGGGTGAGAATTGTTTAGCGCTTCACCATATTGGATCAACGTCAGTTCCAGGTCTTGCTGCTAAGCCAATTATCGATATGATTCCTGTAGTTCGGAATATTACTAAGGTTGATAACTACAATTCTGCGATGGAAGCTCTGGGATACATATCTAGAGGTGAGTGTGGCATCCCTTGTCGCCGATTTTTTCAGAAAGAAGAATTGCTTATAAGTTATAATATCCATGCTTTTGAACAAGATGATCCAGAAATTGAACGGCATATTAGATTCAGAGATTGGATGCGAGCACATCCTCAAGACATGGAAGCTTATGCTAATCTAAAATTGGATCTAGCAGAACAATTTCCAAACGATATTTCTTCTTATTGTTTCAGAAAAGAATTTTTTATAGCAAGTATTGATCAAAAAGCTGGGCAGTGTGTTTTACGTTTTGTTTATAATGACCTAACTACAAAAGAGTGGCAAGCGGCTAAGCATTTCCGGGACACCTATTTCTTTGGCTCCCACGGTATCGATGATCCCTATACGTGGACTTTTAAACACGAAGAGCATGCTCATCTTGTCTTATATCAAGGCGTAGAGATTGTGGCTTATGCTCACATTCAATTTTGGCCTGATAAAAGAGCAGCAATTCGTATTATTGCCACTGATGAGAATAAACGTAACCAAAGTTTTGGAAGCAAGTTTTTGGAACTCATAGAGAAATAGGCTGCACAGCTTAGGCATTAAAAGCATTCATGCTGAATCCAGACAAAGCAGTTTAAGGTTCTATCTCAAAAACGGCTATACAGAAATGCCATTTGATGATCCGGGTGGGTGATGAATGCGGTCCTCCAGATGTTCCTGTGGGTAAAGTATTATGAAGAATCTGATTCAAATTCGCCACTTTATAGAAGAAGACATTGCGGTTATTTCTGACGCCTTTAACCAAATCGGTTGGAATAAACCGGCATCACTTTTTGCAGGATATTTAAAGGAACAAGAAGCAGGCGAACGGCTTGTTTGGGTGGCTCACGTCAAAGATGAGTTTGCCGGTTATGTAACCTTAAAATGGCAATCACAATATCCGTCATTTAAAGCGCAAAATATCCCAGAGATTATGGATTTAAACGTATTACCTGACTTTCGAAAAATGAGTGTTGGCTCCTTACTGCTTGATACAGCGGAAAAACAAGCTGCAACGAAAAGCCAAATCATTGGCATCGGTGTTGGCCTATATGCAGGCGCAGATGGTGGCTATGGAGCAGCTCAAAAACTTTACGTGAAGCGCGGCTATATCCCTGATGGCAAAGGCGTTACTTATAATTACGAACCAACAGTACCGGGTAATTGCTATCCGCTTGATGATGACCTGGTGCTGTGGTTTACGAAGAAATTTAGGTAAAAATAAAATCATGACCATATTCATATTAATACACTCTATTTCCTCGATTGTTGCCTTAGTATTGGGATCTGCCAATCTTTTGCAAATTAAAGGAACAAAAATTCATAAAGTGTTAGGTTGGATGTTTATTGTTTGCATGTTTATTTCCGCCATCTCGTCCTTTGGAATATATAATAATAAATTTTCTCTAATTCACATGCTATCTTTATTAGTGATAATGTGGCTTTCAAGGGCAATTTATGCAATTCGACTTAAGCCTGAAAATTGGTTGCATATTCATGCTTCATCAATAGGTGCGGCATATATTGCCATTTTGATAGCTGGGGTTGGAGTTTTTGTGCGAAAAATTTTGCTTCCAGGGGATAGTAATGCTGGCTACGCCGCATCTGCTTTTACAGCAATAATTCTCATATATTTCTTAAATAAAATGACAAATAAATACAAAACTATAACATCTAAGGTAATACAGAAATGACTTTCATCTATAAACTTATCGACTTAACTCATGAACTCGATAGCACGATCCCTACTTGGAGCGGCGGATGCGGGTTTAATCATGATGTGCATATAGATTACGCTGATTGCGAGGCGCAAGATAAATTCCGTGTCATGAAAGTCGGAATGCATGCGGGAATCGGTACGCATATGGATGCGCCAAGTCACTGTATTCCTGGTGGGAGATTCATTCATGATTTCGATGTAAATGATTTGATCATGCCTTGTGCGGTCATTGATGTATCAGATAAATGCCATGAACGCTATAACCTCAGTGTACAAGATATTGCTGACTTCGAAAGTAAATTTGGTCTGATTAGTAAAGGCTCATGTGTGATGATTAAAACCGGCTGGAGCAAATTTTGGCACGCACCTTCAAAATACCACAACAATCATGTGTTCCCATCAGTATCAGCTGAAGCTGCAGAACTTTTGCTTGAACGCGGGGTGAGCGCTCTTGGTATTGATACGCTTTCTCCTGATCGACCTGAAGATGGCTTTAAAGTTCATAAAACATTTTTGGGTGCCGGAAAAATAATCATAGAAAATGTAGCAAATTTAGATAGTATGCCCCCGACTGGAAGCTTCTGTTTAGTCCTTCCCATCAAAAAATCAAAGATGGTACAGAAGCGCCTATAAGGCTGGTTGGATTGATTGAAAGAGGTGGGACATATGAATAATCCAGTACAGATAAAGCGCTTCATTTTCACCGGTACTTCAGGTAGTGGAAAAACCTCTGTTATCATAGAGCTAGAAAAATTAGGGTATGTGATGATTCCCGAATCCGCAACGGATGTCATTAGCATAGAGCAAGCCAAGGGTGAGATGCGTCCATGGGAAGAGCCTGAGTTTGTGGATCAAATTACATTTATGCAGAAAGAGCGGCAGATGAATTCTACCGGAAATATGCAGTTTTACGACCGCTCACCTTTTTGCACCTACGCCCTTAGTAAATATTTGGCTCATTGGAAAAATACAGAATTTATGCCTTCGCTTGTATTGCTTGATGAAATTGATCGCTGCCTCAAAAACAACGTTTACCAAAACCAAGTCTTCTTTTTCGAAAATATGGGTTTTATCGAGCATACGGACGCCAGAAAAATTAGCTATGAAAAGGCGCTGGTCTTTGAGGAGATTCACCTGGATGTTTATAAAGAGTTTGGCTTTGACATCATTATGGTACCCAAAGGGCTAACGGTTACACAGAGATGTGAATTTATTTTGGAAAAAGCCATATGTTAAAACACTTGGATAAAATTTTAGATAAAAAGATTATTGAAGAATTCAAAACCTTCCCTAATCAAGGAATTCTTTGAGAAATTATTGAGCAACAAAAAACCGACAAAATATTTGAGCTACCATCTAAAGCGATTTTAGTTATGGAGAATTGCCCCGATCTATTTGTATTTATAGCAGGCGAGTTAAGAGCCTGTCAGATCAGTAGATATAAGAGGTAATTTTGTCGTCAAAACTCGTCTCCGTTCCTCACGTACCCAAAAGTACGCTGCGGTACTCGACTTCGTTTTTCCTAAAACTTCCTCTCTTATATCTACTGATCTGACAGGCTCTAACAGATGAAGATATGACAGAGGTAATCTCTATTGTTGAAGGACTCAAGTTCCCAATGTTGTACTGTCAGGCCAAATATCATCCACTCTTTTTATAGCGCGGCTGGAATTTTCATTTGCGTACCAAACTTTCCTTGCAAAAGCCAAGTAAAATTATATCGCCAGATCCCACCCTCGAAATTAAGCCAATCAAATCAATGGATCTTTTTAAGCAATGTACAATACATCACAGAAGTAATGCCCGCGATAATTACTCCATTATCATCTTTTATACAAAAATTTAAATTTACAAAAGGTTGTTCTTGGATGAATGGTGCTTGGCTGTTATTGTATGCTGTTATTTTATTTTCTATAGCATCTACTTCATAGCTTTTGAGAACAGATAATCGGCTAAACCCCATGATACTTGCAGCATCTTCTTGGATAACATGGGGGTTCATTGCGGATCGCGGGTGTGCATGCGAAGCCAAGCGGATCAGTTCAGTATGTTTTGATCAGCACCATAGGTGTTACGTTTTTTGAGCCGCCCGATTCTTTCAAAATCATTCACATCTAAAAGACAGAAGTTGATTTTATCTATTTGTTTAGCTGAAGAGCAGCTAAGAATTTCTCCTAAAACAATTTGACCAAGCAAACAAGCATCTTTTCCATTACTCAATAATTTTTGCAACCACTTCTCTGTGGATTCTTGACGCCATTTTTTATCAGCGCCTTCGGGTACACCTATATCATCAAAATCATAGACAGCGATACCATCTCCCAACAGCTCTTTCAAATAAGGCATAACTGCCGTTTTACCACTGCCACTGGCGCCACCTATAAAATATAATCTCATAAAATCTCCCTCGTCTTGTCGAACTGACAAGCTCTCTCTATTGCGCCATTCGGCAGAAAAACCGGCTGTAAGTGTTCAAAGCATTGCATTCGATCAAGACTACCTTCATCAGACAAAAAGATGTACTCACAATAGTCGCCGATATCTTGGATGATACGTTCGAAGCGGTAATAGGCGAGTAGATCATGATTGATTTCTGCTTTGCCGTAACCTTGATAAAATAGTGGTTCTTCGGCAGAAGCTGTGCGACCACTGTCCCAAATGCCAGCGCCGATAAACATCAGGTCTCGTTCTTTAGGTGCAAAAATGAGGGTATCGAAGTCAACAATATAAAGAGAGCCTTCTTTGTCAATAATCAAGTTCCAGCCATGCATATCAGCGTGGCATAAAACATAGTCGAGGGGTTGTTTCTGGGTCGTGATCGCAAGCGTTTCAGCGTGCTCGACTAGTTTAAGAATTTCGCTACTTTTTGATTTCAGGAACAGTGCCATTTTTACAGCAACAGGCTCTTCAAACACTTCATTTTCAATGCGTATCAGAAATGCTTTGACGGTTTCTCGCCATTTAGAAGAGAACATCTCCCTTGATACATCTTGTGTTATGGATGAGGGAATACCAAGGCTATGAAGCTTTTTAACGGTTGCTCCAAATTGAACCCAGTGATCGTCTGATGGTTTAGCGTCTACACCATTACGCCCTTCGACATAAGGATAGAGAATTGTTTTGAATGACCTCAGGCCAGAGCATAATTTCCCTGTCTTGGTTGGTATAGGTGGTATCACTTGTTTAACGCCGAGATCAGCCAAGTATTTTGGAACGGATACCGAGGCTTCTAAAAATTTACCGCTTCTTAATTTAAGGAAGTAGTCTGCTTCGTCAGTAGCTGTCACACGATAAACAGCTGTGTTGAAGTCTGCCCCAATTGGAAGGAATGAGATCGTTGCAACGTTCAGTTTATAAGTATCCTGTAAACAAGCAATGATTTCTTCGTCTTTGAGATCAGGTTTTATGAGCATATTCGAACACTCTCACAATCTTTCCGGTAATCCAAACATAGCATCCCCAAAATCGATTAGCCCATCAATATGCCAAATGCCATCCATTTGTTTAACCAAAAAATTCATGGGGGTGTATTCCCCCGTTAAAATAACCGGTTGGTTTATTTTTGGAAGAATGGGTTTAACTGAGTCAAGAAAATTTGGGATTTGTTGCAACAATTCTTCTGAAAGCTGCTTCGATTGATGTTGTTTTACGCAATGAGCGATTTGTTTCTTAATAAACTGTTCCCAATGGCTATCTATGGCTTTTAGCCCTTCAGTTGGCAAAGCATGCTCTTCTTTTATTAAAGCCCCTAATTCACTCAAAATGATTGTTTTATTAGCGTGATCCATTTCTTCCCATTTGGTTTCCAAAAGTGTGCCTTCTAGTTGGCTCATCACAATATAGGGCCAGCCTGAAAATTCTCCATGATATTGCAAGGCTGGTGTTTTCACGAGAAGCTTATTGTGCACGTGTTGCAGAACCAGTCGCTCACTTTGGTATTGATTTTGATGAAAAGGTGGAAAGATTTTAATGACTTGATTATTGCCATGGGCAAATACAATGTTTGTGCCTTCAGAGAATAGCACTAGCGGTAAATCGGGTAATTGATGTCGATGTATTATTCTTCTAGCAGAATCTTCCAGAACTTCAATTTGCTGTTTAAATTTTTCATATTCTTCATTTGAATGAATCAAAGGAAGAATAGGTGTTTCTAGCATCAAGGCTCTCCTGGTATGCTGACAAAAAGCCAGCAGCTTGCATGTAATTTATTCAAATAACACACTGATTTACTTAGTAAATCCCTAGTATAATTTTACCACATTAGGTGCATTTCACCAGAAAATTCTCGCTCTGCGGGTACATGCGCGCATCAAAGCTCCAATAACGAACCTCAAGACCGGTTTTGCAAAAACCCAGTAAAATCAAGGGTTATGGACATGCGCACCTTCGTGTCGGACGTTCGCATGTAACGGAGAAACTTCGATGCAAAAGGGAGATTTTGGGGTAAAATCAGTGATTCTGCGATTCTCTAAGTACGCATGTGCTATGCATCTAAAAGCCGCTAAAGCTTATGAATGCTGGGGTTCTGAGGGTGGTTTTGATATTTGAAAATTTATGCCAAAAAAGTTAGACGCTTATAAAATGGCGGAGAGAGGGGGATTCGAACCCCCGATACGAGTTTCCTCGTATAACGGTTTAGCAAACCGCCGCCTTAAGCCTCTCGGCCATCTCTCCAATTTGGTTGTCTGTGTGACAATTGTACATAAATTGTACATAACTTAATCTAGTTTCACTAGGCTGCACTTAAAATTATCACGTAGTTAGCTTATTAATCTTTAAAAGTAATTTATATATACACAGCGTAAAACTAAATATACCTAAGTTAGTGCTATAATTTTGCTATGTATAGCACTGAAATGTAATAATTTCTAGTCTTAATTTACAATCTAATAACATGAGATTATTATTTATGTTATTTTGGTAATTTCTTTACTATTTTAAACAAGGATGTTCTACCTAGAAGCATAATATCTACTAATAATTAAATTTAGTATGAAAAACAACGTACGACAGCAAAATAATATTTTTTTGTACTATCATTTAGATATAAGCTGATATTTATTTTACAAATCAGCAAATTCCCATAGAATTAACTATGATGAAAATTATTACGATTGCGCAACAGAAAGGGGGAGTTGGTAAGACTACCATTGCAGCGCATTTAGCTGTAGCTTTAAAACAGAGAGGTGGACGTGTATTATTGCTGGACATTGATCCGCAGGGTAGTTTAACACATTGGCATAGTTTGAGAGAAAAACGCTTTGGAGTCGGATATACGGGAATAACATTTAATAATAGCGTTGGCTGGAAGTTAAATATAACAATTGATCAATCTAAGAATAAGTATGATTATCTAGTGATAGATTCTCCTCCGCATACAGAGATCGATTCCAAAGCAGCTATTAGAGTAGCTGATTTAGTGTTAGTGCCGATGCAGGCTAGCCCCACTGATGTATGGGCTACTTCTACAACGTTAGATTTTATTGCTGGCGAAAAAAAATTAGCCAAAATTATCTTGAATCGTTATAATCCATCTTCAAAAACGGCAAAGGAAGTTATTTCTGATGTTTCTAATTTATTACCGTCTTATCTCGGTAATAGAGTTGCGTTTAGTTCGTGTTTTATGCATGGCATCACTGTTGTTGAAGCTGAACCCAATTCTCAAGCGGCACTTGAAGTTAGACAACTGACTGACGCAGTGTTGTTGGCACTACGAGATGGCAATTAAGATAAAGGTGCGCAAATCATAGAAATAGGATTTGTAGCAAATTAAGTATAGAACCTAAGATTAAATAGACCTCTCTTACAAACTCAAGTGTTAGAGAAATGATGTCAGGAGACACGAAACACTGATCCGCAGCGTACTTTTGGTTTGTTTCGGATTCGAGTGCTGAACCTGTGCTTAAATCATTCACAGAAGTAGAGTTTGTGAGAAGAGGTCTAATGAAGTCCGAGTCCACAGAAATGCTAGAGAGATATATACTTTGGAATATAGATATATGCCACAGATACTACAAATTTTAAAACGAATTAGTCAATATAGTGATGTTGCTTTAGCTTGTTGTATAGTGGGCATCTTAATGGTGCTGTTATTTCCTATACCAACTGGTTTTCTTGATTTTCTATTAGCATTTTCTATTGCTTCATCAATAATCATTTTAATGACCACTCTTTTTATATCTAAGCCTTTGGAATTAAGTGTTTTTCCGACGATTCTTCTAGTAACTACTTTACTTAGGTTATCGTTAAATATCGCTTCAACCAGGTTGATACTCGCTAATGGTCATCTTGGAGCTGATGCGGCGGGGCATGTTATAGAAGCATTTGGTCATCTGGTGATGCAAGGTAATGTTGTTATCGGGTTAATAGTGTTCTTAATTCTAACAATAATCAACTTCATAGTCATTACCAAGGGTTCTGGAAGGATAGCTGAAGTTGCAGCAAGGTTTAGTTTAGATGCTATGCCTGGTAAACAAATGGCTGTTGATGCCGATTTAGCGGCGGGAATCATTGATGAAGCAGGAGCTAAAGCTAGAAGGCAGAGCTTAGAAGATGAGAGTACTTTTTATGGAGCAATGGATGGAGCTAATAAATTTGTTAGAGGAGATGCAATTGCTGGATTAGTAATTACTTTTATTAATTTAGTTGGTGGAATGATAATTGGTATTTTGCAGCGCGATTTAAGCTTTGATACAGCTATACAAACATACACTATATTAACTATTGGTGATGGTTTGGTTACTCAAATTCCTTCTTTGATCATTTCATTGGCTTCGGGTTTATTAGTTACTAAATCTGGAGTTACAGGTTCAGCGGACAAAGCCATATTTGGCCAGCTAGGTCAATATCCACAACCGTTGCTAATGACAGCGGGCGTTACTACGATGATGGCGTTTGCTCCTGGATTACCATTTTTTCCTTTTTTTCTTTTAACGCTAACAGCAGTAGCAGCCGGATATTTAATTTATAAAACGAAGCAAGCATCTAAGACTAATGCTACTTCAGGAGCATTAGCCGGACAAAAAAAGGATGGCACTACTGCTAGTGGGGGAGTGAGTGATAATAGCCAAGAAACGATCAGTGATACCTTGCAGCTTGATGCAATAAGGCTTGAGATTGGCTATGGATTATTGTCAATGGTTAACAATGGTAAAGGACAACGTTTAACAGAACAGATAAAAGCTTTGCGTAAGCAAATAGCAAAAGATTATGGCTTTGTTATGCAATCAGTTCGTATCCAAGATAATATTCAGTTAGATAGTGAAACTTATGTAATTAAAATTAAAGAATTGGAGGCAGGACGTGGGGTAGTAAGAGTTGGTAAATTGTTAGTTATGGATCCAAAAGCACAATCCATAGAAATGCCTGGTGAACATACCAAAGAGCCGGCTTTTGGATTAGCGGCCAAATGGATTGATGAAAGTTATAAAGAAGAAGCATTGTTTAATAATTATACTGTGGTTGATGCTTCTACAGTTATTACTACGCATCTTACTGAATTAGTAAAAGAAAATATTACAGAGTTATTATCTTATAGTGAAACTCAGAAGCTTTTAGATGAAATAGGTGAAGAGCATAAAAAATTGGTAAAAGATACGGTTCCAGATTTAGTTTCAATTGCCACTTTACAAAAAATATTACAAAATTTATTAGCTGAAATGATTTCGATCAGAGATTTGCCCAGTATTTTAGAAGCGATAGCTGAAGCTGTGCGTGCTAATAAAAATATGACTGGAATTACAGAGTTTGTACGAGGACGTTTGTCAAGACAAATATGCCATATCAACACTAATAATGAAGGGTTCATACCAATAGTTACTGTATCTTCTGAGTGGGAAAGGTTGTTTACTCAGAACCTGGTTAATGATGGGGATGATAAACAGTTGGCCATGCCACCGTCTAAATTGCAGGAATTTGTTGCGGCGGTTAAAAAGATATATGATGAGCAAGCGATTAAGGGATATATACCGGTTTTACTAACTAGTAGTACTATTCGGCCGTATGTACGCTCTATTATTGAAAGGTTTAGGCCATCAATTGTGGTGATGTCGCAGAATGAAATACATCATAAAGCTAAGATTAGAACATTATCAATGTTATAATAGCAATTATCTGGGTTTTAGATAGTGTTCAATGGGCTGTGTCAAATCATCAAGCTTTGAGACCATTTATGGTCGAAGCTATACCGCATACAAGCACATACAAGGTATCACATCACGAAGAGCCATTAGGGGGCTTGCGTGATCCAAAAATCAGCTCGAGTAAGAGGAGCGTACCTTAAAGACTGGATTGCTTTGATTTTTAAGAGCCTGTCTTGAAAGTAGATATAAGAGGTAATTTTGTCGTCAAAACTCGTCTCCGTTCCTCACGTACCCAAAAGTACGCTGCGGTACTCGACTTCGTTTTTCCTAAAACTTCCTCTCTTATATCTACTTTCAAGACAGGCTCTAACAAAATCTCAAGCAAGACGACTTGTTCTAAAAACTGCGAACACTCTCAAGACAGGCTCTTAAATTTATTATCTTTTCTTGAGTGGTCGTTGCTATACATACCTTATTAAACTGTTCATTGTCCATAAATTATAGATATCTCTTGACCATCAGGAGTTTGAAAATTATCATCATGCTGCAAATAACTTATTAGAGAGAAATAATGAAACAATATAGCGATTTTTCAAAAATTATTCATAAGGAAGGCTATATTTTTATAATTAGTTTTGCAGCAATAACATTTTTGTTAGCTTCGTTTAGTGCTATACTGGGATGGCTGAGTTTTGTTGCTACTGTATGGTGTATATATTTTTTTCGTAACCCTGATCGAATGACACCAGTTGCTGATGAATTGGTCATTAGTCCAGCAGATGGGATTGTCCAAAATATTACTGAAGCAGTGCCACCAATTGAGTTAGGGCTCAGTGATGAAGAAATGATTAGAGTTAGTATTTTCTTAAACATATTTAATGTACATGTTAACCGTATACCTGCAAGCGGCAAAATTTTGGCTCTACATTATAACCCTGGTAAATTTTTTAATGCTTCATTAGATAAAGCTAGTATCTATAATGAGCGCCAGTCGGTATTAATGGAAACTAATGATGGACATAAAATAGCTTTTGTACAAATTGCTGGTTTGATTGCTCGTAGAATTGTTTGTGAGTTAGAAGAAGATAGTCGGGTTCAAGCTGGAGAGCGATATGGAATTATTCGTTTTGGCAGTAGAGTAGATTTATATTTACCATTAAAAACGGCTGTTCTTGTCAGTAGAGGGCAAACTTGCATAGGGGGAGAAACTGTAATCGCAGATTTCAATCTTAAAAAAACTTCCGAGCCAAAATTTGAAAAAAGATAAGGTTAGTTGTTTGTATTGAATTAGTGCTGGCGGTTTGAAAGAGCTAGATAGGCGTCTTCTAAAAGCATCAATCATAACAATCGGTAATGAGAATTACTGGTGTTAAATTAACAACACAGCCATCTCAAGCAAAGAAGCAGTCATCCTGACACAAGTTTAGGATGACTATTTTTTAAGTTCGGATGACTGTGTTGTTATGCAAAACCTTAATTCTAATGCAGTTTAAATAATTACAGCATTATTACTCGATGTAATGAACAATATTGAAAGAAGTTTAATGAAAAGAGTTAGAATAAGCAAACCAATATTATTCACTAAGCTAATTCCTAATGTTATTACCTTGTTAGGGCTTATTGTTGGAGTTAGCTCCATCAGATTTGCCTTGGATAGTAGATGGGAAATAGCGGTATATTGTATTTTAATTGCTGGAGTTTTAGATGGTATTGATGGTCGAGTTGCCAGATTACTAAACGCAACCAGTCCTTTTGGTGCAGAGTTGGATTCTTTATGCGATTTTGCTAATTTTGGTGTAGCACCTGCTATTATGATCTATCTGTGGTCTTTCCAGCAATATGAATTTAAGCTATTATCCTGGTTTGCCATGCTATTATTTGTAGTATGTATGGCAATAAGACTAGCACGATTTAACACTATGATATTTCTTGCTCATGATAAACAAGATAAAAAATCAAAATATTTTTCTGTAGGTGTCCCAGCTCCATCTGGAGCATTGCTTGCATTAATACCAATGATACTGGATTTTGAAATTAGTACAGTGTTACAGATTAATATCCGTTCTCATACGATACTGATAGATATTTATATTGCAATAGTAGCAGTGCTACTAGCGAGTAGAATACCAACATTTTTACTAAAAAATGTACATATTAAACCGGAATATTTGTCATTATCAATGATTCTATCTGCGATTATTATTATTAATATTATTATATATCCTTGGTATACATTGCCAATAGTAGCTGTGAGCTATCTGTTGTCGATTCCCATTGCTGCAATTATTGCTAGGAGAATGTAGATAATAAGATGTTAATTATTCATAAAGCTATAGCAAAATACCAAAATCTTAAATATTGGAAATATTTGGCATGTCTTGGGGCAATAATATTATTATATTTATCATACCAATTTTATGCTTGGTGTAATACTCAAGCTTCTGATAATGCTTATATTGATGCAGATATATCTAACGTTAGCGCTGAGATCAGTGGCAAGATTAATAAAATACTGATTTTAGAAAATTCGCAAGTTGCTTGTGGCGATCTAATTGCTACCATCGATGATGGAGAATATAAAGCTAACTTGGCTAAAGCTGTTGCTGATGTTGAGGCTAGCACTAAAGATGTTAGTATCATAAAACAAAAAATTATTATAGAACAAATTAATTTAGAAAAAAATAAAGAAATAGCAAAATATACTAAAACTAACCTGGATATTATAGAAGTTGATTATCGAAGAACTATAGGACTGAATAAAGATAATTTTACCAGTAAAAAATTACTTGATATTGCCAGAATTGCGTTTGAGAAAGCAAAATCCGAGTATATACAAACAGCGTTCAACTTACAAACCAGTGAACAAAATCTTATATTATTAAATACTCAGCAAGCAGTTGCAGAAGCTAAACTTGAATCGTTAATACAAGAACGTAATATAGCGGAGCTCCATTTAAATAATACCAAAATTATAACTCCCATTGATGGCATAGTTTCAAATAGCGGATTACGAGTAGGTAGTTTTGTTCAACCCGGCGTACCTTTGTTTTCTGTTGTACCGAATAATAAATTATATATCAGGGTTAATTTTAAGGAAACACAACTAGCTAAATTGAAAGTTGGAATGCAGGCGATGATTATTTTTGATGCATTGCCAAATAAAAGATTTGTTGGCAAAATACGTAGTATTTCACCTGCTACTGGTGCTAAATTTAGTTTATTCCCACCTGATAATGCAACCGGTAACTTTACTAAAATAGTGCAACGAGTTCCAGTGCTAATAGATTTTACAGAATCTGAGGTTAAACAGTTTAATTTAGTTCCAGGAATGTCTGCGATAGTTACCATACGCACAGACCAATAACACCTATTACTTTATTTAGATTACGCTTATTATAGCTTGGTCATCAGGTACACAAAGAAGTCCAATGTCATCCCGAATACGTATGTGTTTCGGGATGACATATGTGTTTCGGGATACCTATACGTTCTAAAGACAATCGTGTGTCTGGGATGACTAGTTGTAATCGGAATGATTTATTAGTTTGAGACTTAGTGTATTTATACTAATTCAACTGCTTGTATTAATATTTAGAGCCTGTCAGATCAGTAGATATAAGAGAGGAAGTTTTAGGAGAAACGAAGTCGAGTACCGCAAGTAGTCTTTTGGTTTGTTTCGGAACTTCGCCTGCGTTTTTAGTGAGCAAAATTACCTCTTATATCTACTGATCTGACAGGCTCTTAGAACATAAATATAAAAAGCAATATAATATTAAATTAAATGACTGTAGCCGCTACCACTCCAGCACCATTATCCAAAAAACAATTATTAGCATTTTTTGCGATGATAGTGGGTATGTTTATGGCGGTGCTAGATATACAAATTGTAGCTAGTTCACTGTCGGTGATTGCAGCAGGACTTTCAGCTTCACCAGACGAATTATCTTGGGTACAAACCTCATATCTTATTGCAGAAGTTATTATTATTCCAATCACTGGATTTATCGCCAGATTATTATCAACAAGAATTTCTTATTTTATCGCCGCTGTAGGTTTTACCATCATGAGTGTTTTATGCTCATTAGCCTGGAATATTGAATCAATGATTATTTTTCGTAGTTTACAGGGATTCTTTGGCGGAGCTATGATCCCAACTGTATTTAGCACAGTATTTATTATATTTCCGCAAAAACAGAGATCAACTGTCACCATAATCATCGGGTTAGTAGTAACAATGGCTCCGACACTGGGCCCTACACTTGGTGGATATATCACCGAAATATTCTCCTGGCATTTTATGTTCCTGCTTAACTTATTACCAGGAATCTTTGTGTGTACCATGGTTTTCCTCTATGCTGATTTTGATCAACCAAATTATAATTTATTAAAAAACTTTGATTATCTTGGTATTATCTTGATGGCAGTTAGCTTGGGAGCGTTGCAGTATGTTCTTGAAGAAGGTAATAAATGTGGATGGTTTGATGATTATAAAATATTACTTTTAAGTATAATGGTGTTTTTGGGGTTTATAAGTTTAATTATTAGAGAGTTGACATTTGTTAATCCTATTCTTGATTTAACTGCGTTTCACAACCGGAATTTTACTCTTGGTTGTGTATATTCCTTTATGTTGGGTATGGGATTGTATAATGCTATATATTTATTGCCATTATTTTTATTTTCTATTGCCGAGTATAATACTATTCAGATTGGCCAGACGATGATGATTACTGGTATGGCACAATTTGTTTCAGCTCCTATAGCCGGACGAATGGTAGCAATGGGAGTAGATCATAGATTAGTATTGGCAATTGGTTTATGTATGTTTGGTTCCGGTTGTTACCTTGATTCCTTTTTAACAGCAGATTCAAGATTTGAGGAGTTTATAGTTCCACAATTATTTAGAGGAATGGCGCTAATGTTCTGCTTTATACCGGTAAATGATATAGCTCTTGGAACTATGGCCAGAGATCAGATCCAGAATGCTAGTGGCTTGTATAATTTAACTCGTAATTTAGGAGGAGCGATTGGTTTAGCAGTGGTAAATAGTTTGCTGACTACTAAGCGCAAAGTTTATGAACAGTACCTGGGAGAGCATCTTAGTGCCAATTCCAGTAATGTTATTGCTAAACTAAATATTTTTCAAAATTTTTTTGCTGGCAAAGTTAGAGATCCAGAGCTAGCAGCCTATTTTGTACTAAAAAAAACAATTACCATTAATGCTTTTGTGATTGCAATAAATGATATGTTTGCAATCATTGGCTTGTTATTTTTTGTAAGTGCAATCTTGCTGCCATTTACCGCTAATATTCAAAATAAGGATATGGAAATAAGTGGCCACTAAATGCTGGAGCTTTGTTAGTTTTTTACTGATTTGGTATGGGTTATGTGGTTTCCCCAGTAGCCTACTGTGGAGCTGTATGGCAGTTATTTGTCCTGTTATAACTTATTATTTTGCTAGTTATCTTAGGCTATTACCTAGAAATTGTAAATTTAATTATGGCTTTATATTTTATTGTTTTTGGTTAGTGCAAGAGATATTAAAATCCAGCTTTACTGTGATCAAAATTATTTGGAGTCGACAATTAAACATAACTCCATCATTTGAGTGGGTTGAGTTTAAGGATAGTGCCTTTAATGATATGGGGTTAGTTGTATATGGTAATTCTATTACTTTAACACCGGGTACGGTAACGGTTGATACCACCGACGGGATGCTGTTAGTTCAT
This sequence comes from Candidatus Trichorickettsia mobilis, assembly GCF_034366785.1. Taxonomy (NCBI): domain Bacteria; kingdom Pseudomonadati; phylum Pseudomonadota; class Alphaproteobacteria; order Rickettsiales; family Rickettsiaceae; genus Candidatus Trichorickettsia; species Candidatus Trichorickettsia mobilis. The sequence goes on along the minus strand of NZ_CP112932.1, from coordinate 618,962 downwards.
GCGTTGGAACAATCTTCCATTAACGATTTGCATAAAGGAGAAATGGCTCATAGAATTAACAAAATAGTAAGCTTCTAGTCTTGAGTTTTTTATGGTTTACGGTTTTTAGAAAAAGTCTTGCTTGAGATTTTATTAAAAATCGAAGCACTCTAGTCTTTCTTAAAATTTATGAATGCTCACTTGGATTTAGTGGCTGCTGGATGAGCCTTATCATAAGCGCTCTCCAATAATTTAGGATTAACTTTAGTGTAGATTTGAGTAGTAGATAAGCTTTGATGCCCTAACATTTGTTGTATTGAGCGCAAATCTGCTCCATTTTCTAATAAATGTGTAGCGAAACTATGGCGAAAAGCATGCGCACTTAGGTGTTCCGGTAGGCCATAATGCCGTCGTAAGGTAATTAATTCGCGATTAAATACCGCTGGCTGTAATTTTTTGCCAGCTTTTCCTCTAAAAATCGGCTCATCTTCTGCTATATGATATGGTAATATTGTTAAATATAACTCTATATACTCTCTTGCAATTTGAATCCATGGGATTATGCGCTCTTTGCCACCCTTACCAGTGATTCGGATAAATTCCTGATTTTTAAGATGCTGTTTAGTAATAGACAGACTTTCAGATATACGTAAACCTGCAGCATAAATTAATATTAATAAGGCTTTGTTACGAAGCGTTATCCACTTATCACTATCTTCTTCTTCTTCTAAATTTTTTATCGACTCAGTTACTTCTTCAAGCAATAATGCTTTAGGTAATCTTTTTTGTTTGCGTGGATTCTTAATCGAAAAAATGGCATGACAATTAATATCGTGATTTTTTTCCAAGAATTTATAAAAATTCTTGATGGCTGACATTGCTCTAGCACTTGATGAAGAATTATAACCATTACGTAAGCGCTCTGAGAGCCAGCTACGTACAAATCTTATATCAACACCAGCAATGATATTTATGCTCGCAGTTGTAGCGTGGTAATTAGTGATAAAATTCAGATAATTTTCCAAATCATGGAGATATGAGTCCAAAGTATGATGGGAATAATTCTTCTGTAATTTAAGATACTCATACCACGATCTAATTAACTCTTGGACTTCTAAATTATGCACAGAAATAACCTTTATATTTTATTGGACTTTAGGTAAGAAGTAATGTATAATTACTTCCATGTTTAAATTTCATCACTTATCTATTATTTTTACTCAAACTGCTACCGCAACGACCGGTGCGAACCGGTAAACCATATCACTTTTCAACTATTTCATATTATTTTCCGTTGTAATCTTTAAAGAGAGTAAAGTCATGTTGCGTAAAATGCCATTTATTTTGGTATTAATAATCTTATCCGTCATATTTTTAAACCAGTTTATACCATTTAACTATCAACAACTATTATATGCAATTAGCTTGTCGATAAAGTCACTGATAATATTTTTATTGCCATTCATAATTTTTGGTTTGTTATTTAAAGCTGCAGTAAATTTATCCAATAACGCTACTCGTATTATTACGATAATTCTAATTACCGTATGCTGTTCTAATTTTTTTTCAACTTTTATTAGTCATTATATTGGTTCTTGGATATACGATTTTAATCTATCAATCATTACTCCGAATAATATAGCAGGACTTACTGCCAACTCTTTTCTGTCATTACCACAGATAATGACCAACTCTACAGCAATGTTTGCAGGCGTTATTCTAGGAATCCTAACTGCGCGATATAAACCAGCAGCAGCTTTAGTAATTGCTACCAAACTGGAATATATAGTTGCCATTATATTAAAATTGTTTATCTATCTTATTCCGATTTTTGTTGCTGGGTTTATTGTAAAATTGCAATATGACGGAGTAATTAATACTATAATTAAAGATTATACCTTAATTTTCATTATTGTTGCTTTAGCACAATTTAGCTATATTACTATTACTTATTATATATTTAGCAGTTTAAAGTTTAATGAACTTATTCGTAGTATCAAGAATATTTTACCAGCTGCTATTACCGGGTTTAGTACTATGTCTAGCGCTGCTAGCATGCCGTTAACCATTATTGGTGCCGAAAATAATGCTATTGATAAGGATCTAGCTCGTTCGGTAATTCCGGCAACAGTCAATATCCATTTAGTTGGAGATTGTTTTGCGATCCCTATCTTTGCTTATGCAGTGCTAAAAAATTATGGTTTTGCTGAACCGGATTTAATTGCTTATTTAACTTTCAGTTGTTATTTTGTGCTGGCTAAATTTTCGGTAGCAGCAATTCCTGGAGGAGGAATTATTGTAATGTTACCAATTCTTGAAAGTTATTTAGGATTTAATACCGACATGATGTCACTAATTACCGCATTATATATTTTATTTGATCCCGTAATTACTTGTGCAAATGTTTTAGGTAATGGGGCCTTTGCTAAAGGAATGGACCTGGCACTAAGCAGTCGTCGTAGTATAACTGCCTAATTCAGGCTATATATAGTTTTTAGGTTGAATCAGAACCTATGCTAAAGATAATTTGTCATGCTGAACAAGTTTTTAGCATCTCGGAAGATATTGATAAGATCCCGGAACAAGTTCGGGATGACTGCCAGATGTCATTCCTGCGGAAGCAGGAATCCAGAAACTCACTAAGATTAAGAAAAAACTAGATTCCTGTCGCTGCTGAGAATGACGCACTGAAGGTACTCAAAGAACTACGAACGCTTACCACAAGTGAGCTCCGCAAAATTTGATGTCTAAGAGCCTGTCTTGAAAGTAGATATAAGAGGTAATTTTGTCGTCAAAACTCGTCTCCGTTCCTCACGTACCCAAAAGTACGCTGCGGTACTCGACTTCGTTTTTCCTAAAACTTCCTCTCTTATATCTACTTTCAAGACAGGCTCTAAACCAATGTTGAGAGAAGCTATACAAAGCCAAATAATTCTTTAACCTTACTCATCGTAGCTGCTGCAACATTACTTGCAGTAGCTGCTCCATCTTGCAGCATTTTTAATAAGTAATCTTGATTATTCATTAGATCATTATAGCTCTTGTTAATAGGACCTAGACTAGTAATAATCAGTTCTGCTAGATCATTCTTAAACTTGGCACAACCAGTGCCTTGATATTGTGCTAGAATCTGTTCTATTTTGTTACCAGATAGGCTGGAATAAATATTGATCAAATTAGCAATCTCTGGCCTAGTATCACTATCATAGCTAATCTCGCTGATACTATCGGTTTTTGCTTTTTTTATTTTTTGGTAAATTTGATCGGTAGTATCAGATAAATTAATTCTGGAAAAATCTGAAGGGTCTGATTTACTCATTTTAGCTCGGCCATCCCTTAAGCTCATTACTCTGGTGCTTGTTCCTTGAATTAGCGGCTCTGGCAATTTAAAAACTGATTGGCCAAATTTTCTGTTGACTATGCCAGCAATATCACGAGTTAATTCCAAATGTTGTTTTTGATCATCACCAACTGGAACAAAATCAGCATTATAAAGTAAAATATCGGCAGCCATTAATACCGGATAAGAGAATAGCCCCAAATTTGCTCCATCCTGGTCTTTTCCAGCTTTATCCTTAAATTGCGTCATTCTTTTTAACCAACCAATCGGTGTGATGCAGTTAAGAATCCATGCTAGTTCTGTATGTTCTCTGACTGAGCTCTGCATGAAAATGTTGGAAGACCCAAGACCGGAAGCTAAATATAATGCAGCACTAGATAGCACGGAAGATCGTAATTCCAAGGGAGGACGGTCTATAGTAATTGCATGTAAATCAGCCAAAAAGAAAAAACACTCATAACTAGGATCATGTTGCATTCTAACCCAATGGATAATTGCACCAAGATAATTTCCCAGATGTAAGTTGCCGGAGCTTTGTGCACCGGAAACTACTGTTTTTTTCATTATTTTCCTCAAAATATCAGATTAGCCGTGTGTATTATGTAATTGAATGTAAAAAATTCCAATATAATTTTTGATAATCGTCAAGTTTATGGTATATATGACCAAAGCTTTATGCATGGAATAAATTTATGCACATAAGCTAACTTAAAATAACTAAATCGATAATTTATGTTTTGGCGTTTTCGAGTACTATTTTTTTACGCTACCGTCAGCATTCTCACCATAATATTTTTTATGCTATTTTTTGTACTTAGCAAGATTTTTGATGTTACTTATCATATTAAGTATAAGGTAGCGACTATTTATTCTCACTCATTTATCTGGTGTGCAAAAATAATATGCGGATTAAAATACCATGTTTCCGGGCTAGAAAAATTACCACAGGAACCATGCGTAGTCTTGGCTAATCATCAGTCATTCTGGGATAACGTGTTTATGCAACTTATTATTCCCAAACATTCATGGATCGTGAAAAGAGAATTATTTAATATTCCTTTTTTTGGTTGGGGGCTAAAAATGGTTGATCCTATTGCCGTTGATCGTGGGGATAATATATCGGTAAAACAAATTTTACGAGAAGGAAAAAAAAAGCTACAAGATAGCTTATGGCTTATAGTTTTTCCTGAATCAACTAGGCTAAGGCCTGAGCAAAGCACAAAATTCAAGCCTAGTGCAATCAGGCTTGCGGTAACAGAGAAGGTACCGATAGTGTTGATGGCGCATAATGCCGGCGTATATTGGCCTAAAGGCTTCTGGATTAACAAACCTGGTACTATTCAAGTAAAAATTATTGATGTTATCACTAAAGATCAAATGGAAGAATGTGATGTTAGGGAACTGACTGAACATATTAGCCAGGTAATCAATACGGAGAAACAGGTTTTGTTTGAACAAAGCAAGTAGAGATGAACATAAAATTTATAGACTTAACGCTCGAGATCTAGAACACAGCAGTTATCCCGAACACCTAAATGTCATCCTGAACTTGTTTCGGGATCTCATCAGAACTTCATAAGATCCTGAAATAAATTCAGGATGACGCTGTGGTTCCAGGATAACTGCTGTGTTGGTTGCACATATGGTTTACTAAACGTTTTCGTTGTTATTGGCCTTGATTGATTTAACCGATTCAGTGATCGTCTGTTTAATAAAATATGAGGCGCTGACAAATACTATAACTATGCCAACGATAATTAAACTTTTAATTAAGTCAGAGCAGGCAGCAAATTTGGCAAGAATATCGGCAATTAAATTATATTCCATATATGTGAACTCCTTTTGAAAATCACCAGCAAAGCTGGTACCGGGAGCTCAAAAACATGCAACTGCTCATGCCCCTCTACCTTTATGCCATAAGGCACTATTGTATAGTAGCGGGACTCCCGGCTTGACGCTTGGAGTCCGTTGATAACGGTTCGGAATAAACCGACAGTTGTAGTAATGCTTTTGAGGCACCCAGGTTTGTAGAACCTTAGGAATAAGATAACAAAAAAATATAAATAGTCAATTTTAAATGAGTATAGTTTGGCACTATCTGGTTAACAAACTACACGAAGAGTACCATCATTTAAGCCTATGGTATGTTGTTGCTTTTATCAGCGGTATTGCCGTATATTTTTCTTTAGCTTTTGAGCCTTCGATTCTCCAAATCATTATCATTGCTATTAGTAGCTTAGCTTCCTTATATTTAAGAAAATACGGAATAGTTGGCCAGTTCTTAAGTTGGTTGATCATTGCCTTTGTATGCGGCATTTTGGTTAGTAAGTATCGTGTGACAACCATAAATACGATTAATATAAAATCGTCAATAACCTCAGAGCTGACAGGTAATGTTAAAGCAATCAAGCCTATAACTAGTGGTTGGCAGGTAGTTCTTGATGATGTTACAGTGGATAAACTGGATATACAATTATCAGGAGTCAGAGTTAATATTAATAAAAGATATATGAAACATACCAAAGAAATTTTTATTAATAACCGAATAAAAATGATTGCAGAACTAGATGCTCTACCAACTAGTATGGTTCCTGGCGGTTATGATTTTGGGTTTTACGCATATTTTGCCGGGATCGAAGCGACCGGTAATGCTCTATCAACGGTTGAAATATTATCCAATAGGCAGCATGGTACTAAGATTGATACTCTCATCTATAAGCTTCGTGTCAGTATTTATAATAAATTAATTACTGCACTCGGTAGTAATGAGGGGAATTTTGCTGCCGCAATTCTGCTTGGTGAAACCAAAGGGCTTGATAATAAAATTATGCAAAATATGCGAATGTCCGGGATTTCACATATATTATGTGTATCCGGCCTGCACCTCTCTTTAGTCGCAATGATTTTATTCGTATCAATCCGCTTCTTATTGAATTTATTTGACCTCATTGCCTATAATTGCAACATTAAACTAATTGCGGCTATTTGTTCTTTAATCGGTAGTTATGGTTACTTGCATTTAAGCGGTATGCAAATTGCTGCTACCAGGGCATTTATTATGACCGCAATTTTTATTATAGCGATTATAGCTGGTAGAACTCCATATCCTTTGCGCTCCATTGCACTTGCTGCTGCTTTTATCCTATCCGTTAACCCGGAATATATTTTTCACCCTAGTTTTCAACTATCTTTTATTGCGGTATTATCATTAATCTCAGGCTATGAATTTTACATGAGACACCAATGGATTCTGGGAGAACGCATTGGCGTCATCTCCAAGATCAGATTTTATTTGGCCTCTAATATTTATTCCAGTTTTTTAGCAAGTGTTATCACCGGACCAGTAGTAATCAATCAGTTTTATATTTTCTCCAACTATTCTATTCTCATGAATTTAATCGCAGTGCCGATTATGTCGTTCTTCTTAATGCCATTAGCAATTCTATTAGTAGTGCTGATACCATTTAATATGGATTGGATGGTAATGAAATCTCTGGGTTTTTTTATTAATATTATTATTAATTCCGCGCAAATAGCGCATGATGCGCCAGGTTCAGTCTGGTATTTTGGTTATATTACGCCGTTTAGTTTTATTACATTTTTATTTGGTTTTGCTTGGGTTTGTTTATGGCAAACCAGGTGGCGACTTGCTGGCATTATAATAATACTTATATCTTTTGGATTGATGCTGTGTTCGCCTAAGCCTGATTTATTAGTTGATCTGAAATCAAATGCGATAGCCGTTAAAAATATTAATAATCAATTAGAAATTTATAGCAATAATAAAATATCAAAATTTCAACGACAATATTGGGCAAACTGGTTTGGACAGCAATATGCTCTGTTATTACCACTAAACTTTCATAATTTCACTACAGCTACTGGTAAGAAAATTGGCATAAATTACCAAGATAGTGAATGTGATTTGAAAAATAATAAAGATGTACAGCTTAATATGCGTGATCATAACCAATGTATTAACGGCAAACTAAATATTAGTTATGAGTTATTAAAAAGCGTAGGAGTTATTGCAATATTTTGTGACTGGAATAAATGTCGAATTAAGTACAATTATCCTAGGCATTTTAATTAGTATACTTTATAATAGTACGTGAGAAAAGATCTTCATAACACGACAACGTCAATTCAGTAAGTTTAACGAGTATTGCTGGTTTTGAGAGCGTGTTCAATAGCTCTGGAAATGGCATCAGCCGTGTAGGGTTCTGTAAATTGTACTCCATTAATAAAGAATGCCGGTGTTCCTATAAATTTAGGTGAAGTGGCCGCAAGCTTGGTATTGGCAATGAGAATATCTGCAAGTTTTTCATCATTTAAGCATTCTTTATAACGTTCTGGAGAAACACCTCCTAATTGACCTATACTAGTCAGAATTTCACGATAATTTCTATTTACCGACCAACTATCTTGTTGTTCCAATAAGACATTTACAAATTTGAAGAAACTTTCTTTATTGTTAGCGCATCTAGCAAGTATTGCTGCATCGAAATCCTGTTTATTACCGATAAATTCGCGAACAACATAAATAATTTTATTAGTATCAATATATTTTTCTTTAATTTTAGGTAAAACCTCTTTCTTATAATAAGCACAATGTGGACAAGTAGGAGAAAAATATTCAACAAACACAACTGGCGCTTCGGTATTATCACCTATGATCATATCATCAGCTGTTGGTTCAAACTTGTTTCTGGTGACGATAACTGACTCTTTTGATGATTCTTCTTGAGCTGTAGGCGCTAATGACGTTGTTTCTGGTACTTGCTGATCATCTAATTTAGGATTATTGTCATTTTCCTGAACGTTGGTTTGAACGCTAGCTTGAACATTGGTATTAGTAGTAGCTTTATCTGCTTCTACCGTTGACGCTATCAACGGTACAGCTTGTGATTTTTCCTCTTTGCATTTTTTTAATTTAGCAGTGTAGTCATTAATTTGTGATTGTGCTGGAGTAGAATATTCTGGTTTATCAGAGCAAGAGCTAAGACATAAAAAAATTATAACAGCACAAAGATTAAGCATATATCTCTTTAAGTATTCTAAATTATTTTACAATAGGTGAAAATCAGTCCTTAATTCTTCGTTCTTGATCGAACTATAATTACATAATGTATAATATGCCTTAACTTCAATGATGTGATTAAAAACATCTGCTGCTTAATTCTTTATGTACATTATTATTAAGCTGGTGACCTTAAAATCACAGAACCTAAGTATCACCAGAGATTATCATTACTTTGCTTCAGGTCAAGCAGCCTTTTGTTTTCTAATACTGATCGATTCCTTAAATACAATTAAAGTAAAACCTATAACCGCAATAACGATAGCCACAGGTATTATGGTAATAGATTCGATATAAGCGCTGCGATGATATACTTTTATGCCATCAGCCATAGCGCCATCCCATAATCTATCCATATTACTCCCAATTATAGCGTGAAATATAGCACCAAACCCCATAGCTATCATATTTGCAACTGCAGCAGCCATCCCGCTTAAATTGGGTGGTACATAGGTAGCTATCTTTGAGACTGTAATTACTTGATAAGCACAAAATAATCCTATAATCAAGCAGGTCATATTTAAGGTAAAAGCATTGCCAATACCTGATAATAAATAGATAAAGCCAAAAATCATACCAACACCGGATATTATGGTAACACCGTAGTGCAGATTATATTTATCTGCAAAATATGGTAACACTATACATCCTACGCACATACCAGTTAGTATTGAGGCGCCAATTCCACTGGCAATCTCTTTGCTGATACCATACACTGTATAAATAAAAGCAGTACACCAAGCATCCGCAAAGCCTTCTAAAGGCCCTATCATTAGGCCAGCAAGAATACTAGCTAACAATAATTTATAATTAACTATCACTGATTTTATTTCTGTTAGCACTCCTTCTTGAGATGTTGTTACCTTAGATTTTGGTAGTACAAAATAAGTTAATACCGCAAGTACAACGCTAATTATTAGCAAAATATTAATTACTTCATTGATCCCAAATGTTTGCAAAATTTGTGTTAATGGTTTGCTGGAGTAAACAGCGGTGATTAAGGCAAAACACACCGTTATACCTAGCATGCGTGTAAAATGTTGTGGGAAAATAATACGAAAAATTTGTAAAACCCCGATAATTGCTGCCGAACTACCAATACCAGTAAGCAACCTACCGATTAATACATATTCCCAGCTATTAGCATACGCAATAGGGATTAAACCGCTAGAAGCTAAAATTATACAAAGTGGTAATATGATTTTAGCTTCTAGTCTACTTAGTAATAAACCAATAGGAATATGAAGAGTTATATATCCAATATAGTAGATACCAGCGAATGCTCCAAACTCTGTTGCTCCTACATTAAATTGAGTAAATAACTCCGACATAATTAAGTTTGGAATTACTCGTAATATGTATTGGTAACAATAAAATGCTGTTAAGCATAACCATGTTATGCCAATAATGAAATAGTTGCGATGTAATGTCATAACGATACCTTTTTAATAAGACAATTAATCAGACTTTTCTTAAAACCTTCTTTCTGATGATTGCTTATCAAGGTAAAGTTTAGGTTTAGCAAGAAGCCTATAAATTTAAAACGCAGAAAAATAGAAATTAATGAGATATATAGCAGCGCTTGGCTGCGAGTGGAATGATAGAAAAAAGGATAGTGGAAATATATTGCTTATTGTTAGCAGGTTTATTAATGCAATATATAGCTCCTAGGTTAAGCAACCTAGCACGGCAGCTTTCGCTAGAAAAATATATACAAAAAATACTCGCTATAAAAAATGACACGTTAATTTATTGATTAATTTTTATTAAGATTACCAAAATTAGCTATTAATGTCAATAAGTTTTTATAGTTAAATCATAGAGTGTTTTATAGAGAGTTTGTAGAAACTATCTATCAAATTAGGAAAAAGAGATGACACGCATCGTTTTGCTTTGACTATTGTTGTAGTCTTAGTTCAGACGGTGGAGCTGATATATCTACACGAAAAATGTTTCTAAGTGTGGATGATCCTGAACAGACGCTGTCATCCCGAATAGACGATGTCATCCCGAACTTGTTTCGGGATCTCATCAGGATTTCATAAGATCCCGAAACAAGTTCGGGATGACATCGTCTGTTCAGGATGACTTGCTGTGTTCGAGATGACACTAAACTAGGTGCTCGGAACCTGATATATCCACACTGAGCAACATTTTTCCTGGGAGTATATTAGCTGACGAAGAACGCAAGCAAAACTATTTATACCGTCTCTTTTCCTTAACTTGATGCGTATAGATAGAGCCTAAGACATAGATTTTATTAACTCTATTATTTTCTTTCTTACTCTGACGTCTTTAATTTCACCAAATGCTTTTACTAGTGCTATAACTTCTTTTTCGGTAACACTGCTATTATTAGGTTGACTCTCTCCATATTCTTCATGATCCTCAGCAAATATACTTTCTAAAGTAGTGTCTTCTTGGTCAAAAAAATAATTAACTGGAACTTTAAGAAATTTTGAAAAACTATATAACTTACCACTGGAAATACGATTGGTTGCCTTTTCATATTTTTGTACTTGCTGAATACTGACGTCAGCGGCTGCTTCACTTAATTCCTGTTGGCTATAACCTAGCATCATTCTACGAATTTTTAAACGTCGACTAACCAGATGATCTATGGAATCGGCTCTTCCTTTAGTAATTTCAGCGTTCTCAGACATTTACAGGCTCCTGTTCTTCCCACAATGTTGTATTTTAAGTAGGTTGCAATTATAAAGATCAGATCAGAAGTAATCAAGCTTTACAGTATCTAACGGTACGATAACTAAGCAATGATTTAATCATAAATTGTATTAGTAACACTAAAAACACAATTACTAGGGTTGTGCTATCTCCAACTAACGAGTATAAGGTTGGAGTTGCTAATTTTTCTGGAATAAAGCCATCAACAAAGTCAATTTGGTTCAAATCAAGTTTTTTGGTAATTCTGCCAATTGGATCAATAATAGCTGATATCCCATTATTAGCTACTCTAATCATTGGTAAGCCATTTTCTATGGCGCGCATGCGACTAATATAAAAATGTTGATGCGGACCTGAAGACTTTCCATACCAAGCATCATTTGTTACGTTGATAATAACATCTGCTATGTTGTTAGATACACGTACTTCATTAGGAAAAATTGATTCATAACAAATTAACGGTCTAATTACTAAATTAAATTTATCGAGATTTACAATATTAGCCGTACCTTCTGTATAATCAATAAAACCGGGAGTAAGTTTTTTTAGTGGGATAATATGTTTTAACGGCATATATTCACCAAATGGCACTAAATGTGATTTGTGGTACTCAAATAATTGCTCTCCATCAGCTGTTAGTGCATATAAAGCTGTATAAATCTGAGTAGCATCGTTCTGTTTACCGTTATCCGTAATCCCACCAGCTAATAGGATTGCGCCGGTATTATTTAGCATTTCCAATAATTTATATTTTATGGCAGGGTAGGTATAAGGTACTACTAAGGATGCTTCCGACCAAATAATTAAATCAGGATTTCCTGGTGCTTGCGATAGAGAAAGATGTAGATCAAGATGCTGCCAGAATTGTTCTAGATCCCATTTTGCTAATTGGGGGATAGAGGGTTGCACTAATCTTACTTGTATATTTGAAAATTTAGTTGGATTACTGTGTAACCTAAAAACTCCATAAGCTATGATTATACTCCAAATTAGTCCTGCGGTTGTTAGCGCTATTACAAAGTCAGGTCTTTGTTTAACTAATAAATGATGCAAGCTGGTAGCGCTATATATTATTATAAAACTAAGTCCATATATGCTCACTATACTAGTTATCTGAATTAAAATTTCAGAAAATGATAATGCATACCCCAATAAATTCCATGGTAAGCCAGTGAAAATCCATGAACGTAACCATTCAAAAAATATCCAACATACACAAAATACAAAATGGTAATATTTACTATTACGCATAAACCAGCAAATATAACAGCCAGCTGCAATAAAACAGCTCAATACTAATGGCAATCCAAATAAAGCAAAGGGCATAGCCCACCAGAACTCTTCTATATATACACTAACTCCTATACTAATCCAATATAACCCCGTTAAAAAATGCCCAAAGCCAAAAATAAATCCGTAAATTGCTGCATGACGCCAGCTTAGAGCTTGATATATCTGAAAGCATAATAAGCTAAGTGGAAATATAGCTGGCAGCAAAAAATATGGTGCGAAAATAAATCCACTAAGCATGCCGCTTATTAAAGTGGCATATCGGTTAGATAACATAGTTAATGAATAAAACATTGATGATAATTATATAATAAATAAATTAAATTAAGATATTTTAATAATCATGATTGATATTTTAATATCAATATTGTATAACTGCCAAAAATTAAATGAGAGAAACCAATAATGTCAAAAAGAACTCAAGATAATATAAAAGGTAATAGAGATCAAGAAATAGCAGAATGGGTTTCATATCTTACAACACTAGGAGTAAGTGCTACACTAGGTGGTATGATTGGAGCAAATCAATGTGGAGGGCCAATGAGGATAGGTGAATATGCTGCACTTGGCTCAGCTTTGGCAGCATCTGATGAACTATTAATAAAAAATAAATTAGTTACTGGACAGCATTATTTTACCTCCACTGCTTTGTATGGAGCAATGTTTTATCCTTGGGTACGAAAAATAGCAGATAATTCTAGCTATAAATTGCCAATTTATAGCATTGCAGTTGTAAGTGCTTTGGCAATACCATATTTTACTGCTGACGCTTTTAATTACAAACAAAGAGTAGAAGAGCCTGTATCAGCAATATTAACACTTGATAGGGTAGCAGGTAATCATAGTGTTATTAAAGGTTTTATTATCAAAACTATTTTAGAATTAGCAAAAACATGCTGCAATAGTTACATTGCCAAAAAAATATTGCTGGATGGTGTGCAACTCAAAATGGTCTTGTGCAAACTTTAATTAAAGGAAATGTTGATCAAAGCTTAAAAAAACTCGGAGGAACTGCGGTGAAAATTTCAGTTGTTTTATTAGCTAACAAGATCATCAATAGTATAATCGATTATGCTAAGGAGTATGTAGGTAGTAGTGTTAAGAATGCCATAGAAACCAAAGGTTTAAACGAGTTTTTACTTAAAGATGAAAATAGTCGAAAAGTGTTGACCATAAAAGATACAGGATCAATTACTGAAAATCTACCAACTGATTTAAATAGTTTATTAGCGCTTGGAACAATACAACTTGATACTCTGAGTAAAAATACAATAAAGCATATTGGTGCTTTTAAGGAGATTATAGATACAGATCCAGCAAGCGTTACATTGTTGGTTATCAATACTATCATGCACTGTATAGACAGCAAAATTAACAAAAAATTTTTAGGAGACCCAATAGTAGAGTTGTACAAACAAGGAGAAGCTCAGGCTAGTGAGAAGCAGAGTATAGTCTCAAGTTTTTCTAAAAATTATACTCTAATGTTATTAGATGGAGCTAATAAATTAATTCAACATAAATATCAAGATATTGTTAATCGTATTGATGAAAATAGCTTTAGGATGAAATATTTACAAGCACTGCAAAGCACCAGTAGTGACATTGTAAATAAGTTGCTAGACGTAATAAAGGTGCTTTATTATGGATTTAGAATTAATGATGGGCAAATTACTGTGGAGCAGCTTCCGTTAATTATGAATTGGTTGAGTGACGTTTCATCATTCTTGAATGGTGGTGCTACACTACGACTACCAGATTTTGAACTAAGAAAAGCTAGAATAGATGAATTATTAGCAACCATTGCTAAACCATATACTAGTGCTTTAGAATGCAGATATAATGAAGACGATAAAATTATCTTTGATAATTTTTTGCTAAAACTACAAGGTCAAGAAATACTAAATATTGGACATTTAGCACTAGAATTAAATAAAAATGAAGTTATTACAGGTCCAGCCGGAAAGGGTAAAAGTACTTTCTTCAAAATTCTTGCTGGATTCCCAGTTGTTGATCCATTCGAAGTTTTAGGAGAAATTTCTTTGCCTTTAATCAATGGTAAAGAAGCTACTATTTTATTGCTTAATCAGGCATTATATTTGCCGCCAACAGCTACTTTATTTGAATTGATTACATTAGAACATGCAACTAACTTTGATATCAGTACAAAAGGAGCTTTAACGACTAGAATTATTGAATTATTTAAAGAGCTAGAAATTGATCAATTTATAAACGAAGAAGATAATGACACAGGTTTAATATCCAAATTGAATAGTACAAATTTTTGTTTGAGCGGAGGACAAAAACAAAAAATAGCAGTTATTAGAGCGATAATTAAACAACCAGATATCTTATTACTTGATGAAACATTTAGTGCTCTTGATAAAAAATCAATAATGCTGATGCAAAAGGCGTTAAAGAATTATTTAGCTAATACTAAATTTATTACAATTGATCATCACGCTGCAGACAATAATTATGATAGTTTTTATAATCAACGAATAGATTTTGGTGATGATGAAGTTAAGGTATTAGGTATTGAGTCTAGAACATATGAGGAGGATTTATCAATAGTAGGTGAGGTATACTGCGGGTAAATAAAAAGTTGGCAGTAACCAAAAGACGTCATTGCGAGGAGCCCGAAGGGCGACGTGGCAATCCAGATCTACCACACATAAAGTGCTTAGGACTGAATTGCCACGCGCTTACGGCGTTCAGCTCAGACGAGTGACGAGTCATGACAACTTTTCATTACTCGCAGTATACTTCTCGTAAATGAAAAGTTGGTAAAAATATTTGTCATGCTGAAACAAGTTCAGCATGACTACTGCTATTCAAGGCTACTCACTGCAATTTTTCCAACTTTTCATTTATGAGAGGTATATACTTCTTTGAATATAGTTTATAAGAAAGGTCTATTATAGATTTTACGTCTATAATTCTATAGTATTGAGAGAATATGTTGCAATTTACAACAGTCAAAATTAAAATATACCGAATCTAACTATAGAATTAAATCAATGGTGTTACTCACAATACTACTAATCGCCATAATGCTAATAATTTCTGCATTATTGGCAGCAACTGAAACTGCTATTACTGCTACTTCTCCAGGGAAAATATATAAATTAAAATCCAGAGGCAATAAAAGAGCGGTAATTGCTTTACAAATTTTGAAAGTGAAAGAAAAAGTTATCAGTACTATGTTAATTGGTAACAGCCTGATTAACACAATATGCACAACTATTGCTACTAGCCTGTTTATTGATCTAATAGAAGATCACAGTATAGCCACTCTCTTATCTTCCGCTGTGATGGCATTTTTAATCATTGTATTTGCTGAAGTCATTCCAAAAGCTATTGCGGTAACTAAAGCGGAAGAAATAGTACTGTTTAATGCGCGAGTAGTAGTAGTTTTTTTAAAGTTACTAGCTCCAGTCAATAAAATGCT
The DNA here is from genome assembly GCF_034366785.1 of Candidatus Trichorickettsia mobilis. Lineage (NCBI taxonomy): Bacteria > Pseudomonadati > Pseudomonadota > Alphaproteobacteria > Rickettsiales > Rickettsiaceae > Candidatus Trichorickettsia > Candidatus Trichorickettsia mobilis. Next base: position 603,140 of record NZ_CP112932.1, on the reverse strand, counting down.
TGATCTAGCACTTAAAATTTTCTGTTTTGTGTTCCGTATCAATCTGACACAGGAAATTTCTGGTGCAGATGAAGTTCGCGGTATTATTGAGCATCAGCATCAGGAAGGAAATGTCTATAAAACTGATCGTGATATGTTGGAAGGAATTTTAGATATTCGTGATATGACGGTATCCGAAATTATGGTGCATAGAAGTAAAATGATAACCCTTAATATTGACTTACCAAATTCAGAAATAATTCAGATGGCACTATCTAGTCCTAATACTAGAATTCCAATTTGGAAAGAAAGCACCGATAATATTATTGGGGTTTTGCATATCAGAGATTTATTACGTGCGCTATATGATAACGGCAATGATCATGCTAAAATCAATATCTCTAAGCTATTAAGCCAACCATGGTTTATTCCGGATAATGCTTTAGTAATTCAACAGTTGCATGCCTTTAAAGAGCGCAAGAATCACTTGGCATGTGTTGTCGATGAATATGGAGATTTGCAAGGTATCATTACTCTTGAAGATATTTTGGAAGAAATAGTAGGACAAATTCATGATGAATATGACAGATCAGGAGAAGCAATTATCAAGAAATCAGATGTTGAATATATAGTAGATGGTGCCACCACTATTCGTGACCTTAATCGAGAGTTAAATTGGGAATTACCAGACGATGATGCTAATACTATTGCGGGACTAATTATTCATAAAATCGCTAGAATACCAAACCAAGGAGAGAGTATTGAGATTTTTAATTTAAAAATGGTTATAGTAAAAAAAATAGCAAACAGAATTCATACTGTTAAAATTAAAATCTTAGCTACACACGATAATAACGGTGATTAGTATATTGGGAAACCTAATACAAATATTAGCGATATTATCAAGCGTAATCGCAATAATATTATCTCATACTATTTATGGTCGAAGATTATTGTACTTAAGTTGTTTTTGTTCAATATTCTCATTCATATTATTAGTTTATGGGTTTATCATTTCGGATTTCTCAATCCAAAATGTTTTTCTTAACTCAAGTACTATTAAGCCGTTAGTATATAAAATCGCTGGTAGTTGGGCTAGCCATGAAGGTTCAATTTTACTATGGCTGTGTCTGCTTAGTATCATAAATTGTATATATCTATACTTATCGCCTGTAGCATTTTTGTTTAATAACCATATCGATCATCTCATTAATCGTTACCAAATTATTATATTATCGCTGTTACAACTAATGTTTGGTAGTTTTATCTATTTTACTTCAAATCCATTTCATAAATTATCATTTACTCCAGCTGAAGGACTAGGATTAAATCCAATGCTACAAGATATAGCATTGGCTATTCATCCACCAATATTATATTTAGGCTATATTTGTTATGTAGTACCATTTACTGTCAGTTGTATTATATTATTAATTAATACCGATGAAGTAAATCGTATATCCAAATTATTAAAGCTAGCTAAGACATTTGCTCATTGTGGAATATTAGCAATGACTTGTGGAATCAGTCTTGGATCCTGGTGGGCATATCGAGAATTGGGTTGGGGAGGATTTTGGTTTTTTGATCCAGTAGAAAATATTTCGCTGATGCCATGGTTATCGGCTATTGCGTTACATCATACGATATCAATAACTATAATATCCAGAAAATTTATTTATTGGAGCCTTAACTTATCTATCATCACTTACCTATTATCAATTTTGGGAACATTTTTGGTGCGTTCTGGAATAATTGTATCAATTCACTCGTTTGCATCATCGCCAGAACGTGGCATATATATGTTAATTATTTTTTCGGTTATTGCTTTAAGCAGCATTGGCTTGTTAGCATTTCGTCAATTAACAATTATTAACAGACCACTTATGTTTAAAGAGAGAGGAATAATCATCGGCAATATTTTTTGGTTAATAGGACTGTTAATATTAGCGACCTCAGTACTTTATCCAGTAGTTCGTCATTTATGGCGCAATGAGCTGATATCAGTGGAGTATCAATATTTTATTCATAGTTTTATTCCGGTGACTATTATTACTACTTTCCTTGCTGCTATCTTTTCAGTACCAAAGAATTGTCGTAAATATATTGTTACTCTAGTACTTGCTGTTTTATTAACTTGTATTAGTAGCATAAAAGTCTCTTATACTATAATTTCAGCTAGTGCAGTGATGGCCGCAATCTTTCTAATCTTACAAATGTTAATACTATTACTGACAAGTAGTAATTATTTTAAAAGAATGCCGCCAGAAAAAACTATGGCTATGATTTTGAGTCACGCTGGTTTAGGTTTATTGGTCCTTAGCTGTACTTTTAATGGGTTACTGCAAAGAGAAACAGAATTCATCGGTAAAGTAGACGACACTATTGATTTGATGCAGTTTAATATCCAATTAAAAGATATTAGATTTGCTAAGGGTGTAAATTATTATCGTCAAATTGCAGAATTTTGGATTGATGATAACAGTACTCATAAGATTACTATCCTTAAACCTGAGAATAGATTTTACATTATTGAACAAAGTCTATCTCAAGAAAGTGATATATTTTCTTACATTACTCATGACCTTTATGCAGTTCTAAGTAGGGTAGATGAGGATGTTGTTCATGCCAAAATATATTATCGACCATTCATTAGCTTAATTTGGTTATCTGCAATAATTATTGTTAGTGGCTTGTTAATCAGCTTATTGAACACACTATTTTGCTCGCAGTCAGATAGACAGAAGGATAAGCATGGTAAAACAGTCGAAGCATAATAATTTGGAGTTTTAGAGTCTGTCATTGCGAGATATTTGTGTGATTCGTATACATTATTACAATTCAATTGTCCGAGTTGTAACGATGTATACGAATCACACAAATATAACTTTTATGAAAAAGCTATAAAGATATATTATTAACTATCTAGAATAGCATCTAATATGCTTTGGCTATTAGCATTCCACTCACCAAGTAGTCCTCTAGCTTCAGAATCAGAAGAATCTTTCCATAATCCTTGATCGTATACCTGTTGAAGCGGTGAGTTAATAATTTGTTCTCCAAGATGGTGCAGGTTAAAGCACAGCATTTCGGATAAAGTAGCAGAACCTAAATGTCCTTCATAATCTTTCTCATTCGGTATTCCTACCATTCCTAGGCCATTT